>CAIYQA010000083.1 GCA_903928175.1 uncultured Spartobacteria bacterium
CCTGCAAGGGCACTGGGAAACGCTCGTGCTCAATCCGCTCCCCCTTACCAGCGCCCTTGCAGGGCGCGAGCGCGTTATGGAAGAAACCCAGGGTGGCGCTTCGCTTGCCCTGGGCTGGTTTACTTTGCCCTTGCAGGGCGCAACCGGTTGTTGCGCGGCACCCAGGGTGGCGCTTCGCTTGCCCTGGGCTGGTTTCCCTTGCGCTTTCAGCGCACAATCAATGCGACAACGTCAAACGAAAATGCTCTAGCTAAACCATTCTTTGGCCTTCTCGAAAAAGCTCTTGTGCAGCGGGGTATTCTCGTCTCCGCAAAGATCGGCGAACTCCTCGAGTTTCCGGCGCTGTTCGCTATCGAGCTTGCTGGGGACTTCCACCAGCACGCGCACCATCAGGTCGCCCCGCTGGCTGGTGTTGAGCGTGGGAACGCCCTTGCCGCGCAGCTTGAAGGTGGTGCCGCTCTGGGTTCCGGCCGGGATTTTCAACGCGGCCTTGCCTTCCAGCGTCGGCACGTTGACTTCGCCGCCGAGCGCCGCCGTGGTGAAACGGACGGGCACTTCGCAGTACAGATTGTCTTCCTCACGCTCAAACACTGCGTGTTCCTGGATATGGATGACGACGTACAGATCGCCGGGCGGGCCTCCGCGCATGCCGGCTTCGCCATTGCGCGAGCTGCGCAGGCGCGAGCCGTCGTCGATCCCCGGGGGAATCTTGAGTTTGATGCGGGTGCGGCCTTCCACGCGCCCTTCGCCGCCGCAGGCCTTGCACGGGTTGGAGACCGCCTGGCCGGTGCCCCGGCAGCGCGGGCAGGTCTGGGCGACCTGGAAAAATCCGCGCGAGGCGATGACCTGGCCGCGTCCGTGGCAGGTGGGGCAGGTGGTGACCTTGGAGCCGGGCTCGGCTCCGCTGCCGTGGCATTTCTGGCAAGCGTCGAGTTTCTCGATCTCGATTTCCTTTTCGCAGCCAAAAGCGGCTTCTTCGAGCCGGATTTGCAAATCATAGCGCAGGTCGGAACCGCGCTGGCGCACTTCCCCTTGCGAACCGCCCATGCCGCCCCCGCCGAAGAATTGCTCGAAGACGCCGCCCCCCCCGGCACCAAAGACTTCGCGGAAAATGTCAAACGGATCGTGGAATCCGCCGCCGCCCCGCGGTCCCGCCGTCCCTTGGGCAAAGGCGGCGTGGCCCATCCGGTCGTAGGCGGCGCGCTTGTTGTCGTCCATCAGGACGTCATAAGCCTCGCCGAGCTCCTTGAATTTCTCTTCGGCCGTGTGATCCCCCGGGTTCTTATCCGGGTGATGTTGCACCGCGAGCTTGCGGTACGCCCTTTTGATTTCCTCCGCCGTGGCGGATCTCGAAACCCCGAGCACTTCGTAATAATCGCGTTTAGTCACCGTCATGCCTTGCCTTTGGATACAAAGACGTTGGCGGGCCGGATCAGGCGGTCCCGCAGTTTATACCCTTTGCGGAGTTGCCGAATGACGACCCCTTCGGGCACGGTGTCGCTCGCCTCGTGGCCAACGGCTTCGTGAAGGTTCGGATCGAACGGCTGGCCCTCGGCCTCGACGGGTTGAACCCCGACGGAGGCAAGGAACTCCTGGAATTGTTTGGCGACCATTTCCAACCCGACGAGCACCGCCTGGCTGCCTTCAGCGCGTGCGGCTTGGATGCCGAATTCAAAATTGTCGATCACCGGGATCAACCGTTCCACCAATCCAGCGTTGGCGTATTTGATCGCGTCTTCCTTTTCCCGGATCGCCCGCTTGCGGTAGTTCTCGAAATCGGCCTGCGTGCGCAGGGCGAGATCGCGGAAGCGTTCCATGTCGCTTTGGAGTTGCTCGAACGGGTTTTCCTCCGGGGCGGGCACTTCCACCGGGGCTTCCGTTTTCTCCGCGTCGGCAGTGCCGGGCGGTTCAGGTTCTTTGTTCAAATTTGCGTTGCTCATAAAGGTAAAGGAGAATCGGCATACTCTCGCCGGGAAGCCGGGTGATCCTAGCGAACCTGCCCGGGCTGTCAATGCCGTGCGGTTTGCCGGAGGGGGCCGCCGTCCCCCCCAAAGGGCCTGCTATTCCGGATGTGCAAGATCCTGCTTGAGGTATTCGAGCACGTCTTTGAATTTGGTCAGGTTCTCCGGATCGGCCTCCACCAGAGCTTCGTGGGCCTCCAACATCGTTTGGGCCTGCGCCACGCGATCCGGCCCGGCCTCGGCGCTGATCGGCTTTGCCTGGGTGCCTTCCGGCGGGGTGATCCCGTCGAGGTCTTGGGTGAAAAGCTGGTCGAGGCCCAGATTGCGCAGGAGATCGCCGTTGCGTGCGTTCAGATTGGCCACACGCAAGGAACCCTGGCCAATTTCGCGCAAACGCAGCGCGATTCCGGCCAGCGTTCCCATGAAGGTGGAATCCATGACCGGGCAATTTTTTACGTCCACGACAAATTCCCGATGGCCCCGGTTGATCATTTCCCGGGCAAACTCCTTCAGGCCGGAGCTGTTCAGGAAAGAGCCTTTGCCCTCCACCCGGACCCACACGACTTTATTGGCGCAACCGACAAGAATATTGCTTTGATTACTCACCTGCTAGGAATCTAAGGGTTTCCCTGTGGCGGTGTCAAATGGCGTGGCGTTGTTTTTTGCAAAGATTTTTTTGCATTTTCCTAATTCCAGAGAAATGACTGGGTGAGCGCCACCACTTTTCCATTCTCGATGAGCAGCGCCCTCCAGGCGATCACCTTGCCGTCCTGGAGATAGCTGTCTCCCACCACTTTGAATTTCGTATGAACGGTGCCCCTGGCGGCGGGCACATCCACTTCCTGCGCCTGCACATATGCGCCCAGGTTTTGCTGCCGGTATTCCAAGCGTACTGTTACGTCGGCGGTTCGCTCGGCGCGCCACCAGAAATCGAAGTAATTGCCCTCGCGCGCCTCAAGTTCCGTGTTTGCGATTGCGCCATAATACATCCGTTCGCGTTCAAAATTGACCATATCGCTGGTGGTCTGCTTCTCCAGCTTGAGGTCGTGAAGGAAAAGCTTGGTTTTGCGAAAGGAAAAAGCGGGGTCGAGCGCCAGCGGCAGCACGTTGGCTTTGTGCAACAAGCGGGGAGGGGATTGCGGGGCGTTGGGGCCAGCACATCCGCCCGCCAACGCGGCAAAGACCAGGCAGAGAATCCGAAACAGACGAGTCATTACGTGTAGATTAAGGAAGGGCGCGACAAATCGCAAGCATAGCCGCAGCGGGGACTCAGGATAGGAGAAAAACACATCAGGAAATCAGGAAATCAGGAAAAAAAGGCCCGGAAATCTCGCGCAAGGGGGGAGCGTTTTCATGAAGAGACTTTTTTCTGGGCGTGATTAAAAGTGGTTTGCCTGAGCGCCAACGGCGCTAGCTATACCAGCCTTGGGCAACGCCCAAGGACTTACCGCGAAGAAGGAAAGAGGGCTGTAGGCCCGCACTATTGCTTTGCACGGTTGGATGGTGCGGCCCTTCA
>CAIYQA010000084.1 GCA_903928175.1 uncultured Spartobacteria bacterium
CGTCCGGCTAGCACTTCCCCTTATCGGGCGTGCGGAGGACTTTAACCCCCAAGTGAGTGCGCCCTGCCGGGCGCACCAAGAAACGGCGTCCCTTTGGGTGAAGGGACGCCGTGGTTAAAAGCAGCGTATTCGCTTACGCGAGCGCTTCGAGCTTGGCCAGCAGGTCGCGTTTGCTCACCATGCCGCCCACGATTTGCTCTTTAACCTCGCCGTTTTTGAACAACAGCAAAGTGGGGATGGCGCGGATCCCATACCGGGCGGAAATCGCCTGGTTTTCATCCACATCGACTTTGACGACTTTGACGGAGGCGCCCTTTTCCGCCGCGATTTCATCGAGGATGGGAGCAATCATTTTGCAGGGGCCGCACCAGGTCGCCCAAAAATCCACAAGGACAGGGAGGGAGGCATGCAGCACTTCCTGGTCAAAATTCGCTTCGTTTAAATGGGCAACGTTCGTGTGGGACATGATGGAATGATGTTTTCTATAAGGTGGGCTTTGGTGCGTCGTCAAAGGTTCGGTTTAGCCGGCGATCAAGGCCGTTACGACGGCGAAAATGGCGGCCAACAGTGCGACAATACTGAGGGGGAGCATCATAGGATCTTCTTCTTCGGAGGTTGGGGTGGTGGTGGTGGCGACACCCACAGTCTTGAGGGCAGGCGTCGGCATCGGAGCGGAAAGAGGGGCCGTCTGGTTGAGCTTGACGGTCGCCTTCGGCATGGTTTTCGGGTCAGGCGGCAGCGCAATGCGGGTCGTTTCCTTCTTTGGGGTGGTCGGCTTTTGTGCCACCGGAGCGGCGACTTCAATCGGTTTTGCCGCGATGGGAGCCCCGGTAGGAGCCGCCGGCATTACCGGTTTCGCAGGCACAGGAGCCTGGGCGGCTCCCGGGGGTTTCGGCGCGGAAGGAAGCCCCGCGGGCGGAGGCGGCATGGCCGGACTAGGCCGGGGGGGCGGCACGGGAAGATTGGAGGACGGGGGCAGGTTGCTCGGAGCTTTCGGCGGCATCGGGAACTTGCCTGCGGGAGGCGGGGCGAAACTGCGGGGCGGAACGGGTGCCACGGGCGCGGGGGCCTCCCCTGCCTTGGGCAGGTCCATGGGGATTGTCGTGCGCGCCGCCTCTTCAGGGGCGTTTTCCCCGGGCGCGATGCGGATGGTGTCCCGCTTGCCGCCGGCTTGCGAGGGGAGATTGATGCGGATGGTTTCCTTTTTGACGTCGCCAATGCGCACTGTCTCCTTTTTCACGGCGCCCGTTTGGGGCAGGCTGATGCGAATCGTCTCTTTCTTGCCATCGCTGGGCACGGCGCCCGGCTTCGGTGGCAGGGTGATGCGGACGGTCGACTTCTTGGAAAGGGTCTGGTCTTGGGGTGCAGTAGGGGGAGTGGGCTCGTCTGCCATAGTGAGTTCCGGTTTCTATCGCATTGGCTGTCCGGGGTGTCAATCTCTGGTTGCGTGCATGCGCAAAAAATGTGAAACGGCGCATTCCCCTAAAAAAGGGCGGAATCTTTTGCTTGCTCGTGTTTTCTCTGATCTTTAGCTTGCAGCGATGAAAATCTTGGTGACAGGCGGCGCCGGTTTTATCGGTTCCAATCTTGTGGAACGCCTTTTGGCGGACGGGCGCGCGGTGGAAGTCGTCGATGAGTTCAATGATTTTTACGATCCGCAGATCAAAAGGGCGAACCTTGCGGCGGTGGCGGGTCGGGTCGTGGTGCACGAATCGGACATTCGCGATGCGGACGCCGTGAACCGGATCGTAAGCGCGGGTGGATTCGACGCGATCATCCACCTTGCGGCGCGGGCCGGGGTGCGCCCGTCCATTAAAGAGCCCAAGCTGTACATCGAGGCGAACGTCATCGGGACATTCAATCTGCTGGAGGCAGCGCGGCAGGCGGGGGTGAAACGGTTCATCAACGCCTCCAGTTCCTCTGTTTACGGCGTGCTCAAGACAGCCCCCTTCCACGAGGCGCTTTGCCTGAACCAGACGATCAGCCCCTACGCCGCGACCAAACTCGCCGGCGAACAGCTCTGCTCCAACTACTCCCACCTTTACGGGATGCGCACCCTCAGCCTGCGCTTCTTCACGGTGTACGGACCCCGGCAGCGGCCCGACCTGGCGATCCACAAATTCACAAAACTCATCCACGAGGGCCGCTCCATCGACCAATACGGCGACGGCTCAACCCGGCGCGATTACACTTATATCGACGACATCCTGCAAGGGATCGTCGCCTGTTTGACCTACGAGGGGCCGCTCTGCGACGTCTTCAACCTGGGCGAAAGCCAGACGACCACGTTGAGCGAATTGATTGCCGCCATTGAAACCGCGCTGGGCAAAAAAGCGGTGATCAACCGGCTCCCGGAGCAGCCGGGCGATGTTCCGCTCACCTACGCGGATATTACCAAATCGCGCGAGCAACTCGGCTACCGGCCCGCAACGAAGATCAGCGAAGGGATTCCGAAGTTCGTGGATTGGTATTTGAAGAACTGCGCGAAATAGATCTTCGTGATCTCTGGGGTGCATCCTTTTTCTTAAATCATGAACCGGCCCGCCAACGTCACCGAGCTTCTCCAGGCGTTGGTGCGCATACCTAGTGTGAATCCGGACGGCGATCCCGGCCTGGACACCACGGGCGAAGCAGCCTGCGCCGAGTTTGTCGCGGAGTTCCTCGCGGAAAGCGGGGCGGGCGTCGCGTTGGAGGAGGTGCTGCCGGGCAGGCCCAACGTCTTCGGCATTTTTCCAAGCAACAAACCGGGCAAAAAACGCGTGGTCTTCGCGCCGCACCTGGACACTGTGAGCGTCGCCGGGATGACGATCGACCCCTTTTCCGCCGAATTGCGGGACGGGGCACTCTGGGGCCGCGGAGCCAGTGATACCAAAGGCCCGATGGCTGCGATGCTCTGGGCGCTCTGGGAAATGCGCGAGCAGCTTCCCCTGCTCGGCTACGAGATTTGTTTTGCGGGCTTGGTGGGCGAAGAAGCCGGGCAATACGGCTCCAAGGCGTTTGTGGACAAGCACCACGCGGATTTCGCGCTGATCGGCGAACCGACCGGGCTGGACATTGTCCACACCCACAAAGGCTCCACCTGGCTCCACCTCACCACGTGGGGTCGGGCCGTCCACGCCTCCGCGCCCGAGCGCGGCGAGAACGCCATTTATAAAATGATGGAAGTCTTGGAGGTGCTTCGCAAAAATCATTCCGGGTTTGGCGGAAATATCCGATCCGATTCTCGGCGCGCCGACGGCAAGCGTTGGGACCATCCGGGGCGGCAGCAAAATCAACATCGTCCCCGACGAATGCCATGCGAGCGTCGATTTCCGCACCCTCCCGGCGCAGGATCGCCCCGGCTTTGTCGAGGAGATCGTCGCCGAACTGCGCAGCGTCTGCCCCGATCTCCAAGCCAACTGGCATCAATCCCGCCCGTTGTGGACCGATCCCGCGCATCCGTTGATCGCCGCGCTCGAACGCGCCGGAGGCCGCCCCTGCGGCGCCCCGTGGTTCTGCGACGCCGCCGTATTTGCCGCCGCCGGGATTCCGGCCGTGGCCGCCGGTCCGGGGTCCATCGCGCAGGCGCACACCAATGACGAATGGATTTCCCTCGATGACCTCCACCAGGGCGTGGAGTTTTATAAAATGTTTTTGGGGCAGTTGGAGTGAGTGCAGGGGGGTATTCTCATGCAAAGGCGCAAAGACCGCCATCACCCCGTGCCGCGAACACTCCTCGTTCCCAAGTTGCACTTGGGAACGCACGAATTCCGGCAGTTGCACTGCCGCCTCCCCGCGAGCGTAGCAAGCCTCAATTTAAGACAGGGAGCATAGGGGTGGCAGAATGCGAAGTTCAACTCTCCAGCTTCGTCCATGTAGCGTGCGTTCTGCCACCCCTGCCGGGGTGAGGCATGGGCGGCGCGGGTTCCGGGGGTGTCGCTTCGCTCAACCCCCGGCTATTGTCTGTGAACCCTCCGGGTTCGCGGATACGCTCCCCCGACATTCTCTTCTTTGCGCCTTGGCGGCTTTGCGTGAGTTAAATCCCTTTCAAAATCCGCGAAAATCTGCGTAAGATCCCTCGCAAAACCTCGGGCTCCGCATCCAGACTTCGCTGCGCTTCGTATGAATAAACTGCGACGCAGTAAGGCGGTCTGCGGATTCCCTTTTGCTTAAAATGAGTGACCAAACGCCCGCCGCCAAAACCGCCATCAACCCGCGCCGCGAACAGGATTTCCCAGAGTGGTATCAACAAGTCGTGAAGGCCGCCGACATGGCCGAGGCCTCCGACGTGCGCGGCTGCATGGTGATTAAACCGTGGGGCTACGGCATCTGGGAGGCCATCCAGCAGCAGTTGGATCGCATGTTCAAGGCCACGGGCCATAAGAACGCGTATTTCCCGCTCTTCATCCCGATCAGCTACCTTGAAAAGGAGGCCGCGCATGTGGAAGGGTTCGCCAAGGAATGCGCCGTGGTGACGCACCACCGCCTCGAAGTCGGTCCCGATGGGAAAATGCGCCCCGCGCCCGCCTCGGAGTTGACCGAACCGCTCGTGGTGCGGCCCACCTCGGAGACGATCATCGGCGCGACCTACGCCAAATGGGTGCAGAGCTACCGCGACCTCCCGATCCTGATCAACCAATGGGCCAACGTGGTCCGCTGGGAGATGCGGCCGCGCGTTTTCCTGCGCACGGCGGAATTCCTCTGGCAGGAAGGGCACACCGCCCACGAAACCCGCGAGGAGGCGATGGAGGAAACCGAGAAAATGCTCGGCGTTTATGAAACCTTCGCGCGCGAACATTTAGCGATCCCGGTTTATTGCGGCGAAAAAAGCGAGAGCGAGCGGTTCCCCGGTGCGGACCGGACGCTGTGCATCGAGGCGATGGTGCAGGACCGCAAGGCGATCCAGGCCGGAACCTCCCATTTCCTGGGGCAGAACTTTGCCAAGGCGAGCGGCATCAAATTCCAGTCGCGCGAAGGCCGCGAGGAGTTCGCCTGGACGACAAGCTGGGGCGTGAGCACCCGGCTCATCGGCACGCTGATCATGGCCCACGCCGATGACGACGGCATGATCCTCCCGCCGCGCGTCGCCCCCACGCACGTGGTCATTTTGCCCGTCACTCCGAAGCCGGATACCCGCGACGCCGTGCTTGAAGCCGCGCACAAGCTCGCCGGCGAAATTCGCGCGCAGCGGTTCCATGGCGAACCGGTTGTGGTCGAGGTCGATCAACGCGATCTCGGCGGCGGCACGAAAAATTGGGAGTGGATCAAAAAAGGCGCGCCGGTGCGCATTGAAATCGGCCCGCGCGATCTCGCCCAGGGCACCGTGGCGCTGGCCCGCCGCGACCGAGGCGTGAAGGAGAAAGAATTCCTCCCCGCCGCCGAACTTCCCGCGCAGATGCCGGCGATCCTGCAATCGATCCAAGACGCCCTTTACGCCCGCGCCCTCGTTTACCGCGATGAGAACACCCGCGCGGTGGACACTCGCCAAGAGTTCTATGCCTTCTTCACGCCCAAGGACGCCAACAAACCGGAAATCCACGGCGGCTTTGCGCGCGCCCACTGGTGCGGCTGCGGCAAATGCGAGGAGGTCATCAAGACCGATTTGAAAGTGACCATCCGCTGCATCCCGTTTGACGCCGTCGAGGAGGAAGGCGCGTGCGTGGTGTGCGGAAGCCCGAGCAAAAAGCGCGTGCTCTGGGCGAAGTCGTATTAGGGAATGCCTCTGCCTAGGAGAGAGCGGCCTTCAGTCTATAACCCGAAGGGTTTACAGAAAATAGCCGGTGGTTGAGGCGCGCCATGGCGCGCCGACACCACCGGAAGCGCGCCCCTAACGCCGTTCACCCCAAAGGGGTGGCAGAGGGCCTCTCGTTCTGCCACCCCTTTGGGGTGAGCCGCATGCGGATTTGAAACCGGGGGTGTCGCTTCGCTCAACCCCCGGCTATTTTCTTAAGAAACCCTTGCTTCGGGTTCTCCCATCATCCCCGGCTTGTCATCCCGAACGTAGTGAGGGACCCCGCAAGCTACTCTCCGCGTCCATCATAATGGCCCGCTTTGCATGGGCTTGCGAGGTCCCTCGCTCAGCTCGGGATGACACGTTGGGACGCCTAGGGAAGTTTCTGGCGTCCCGGCCCGGTATGGCTTATATTGTTTTTGCATAATGAAGCTCGGATTTTACGGAGGCACCTTCGACCCCATTCATCACGGCCATCTCATTCTGGCCCGCGAAGCCGTGGAAAAACTCGGGCTCGACCGCCTCTATTTCATTCCCAACGACACCTCTCCCCACAAGACCGACACCGTTTCGGCTCCGCCGAATGTGCGGGCGGAGATGATCCGCGCCGCCATCGAGGACGAGCCGCGCTTTGATTTTGAGGAGATGGAGTTAAACCGTCCCGGCATCTCCTATACCATCGACACGTTGATCGCCCTGCGGGAGCGGTTTGGGGCGGGCGCCAAGTTTTTCTATCTCGTCGGCGAAGACAATGTCGCCTCGCTTTCCACCTGGCGGCGCGCCGATGAACTCCACCACCTCGCGACCTTTGTCGTCCTGTGCCGCAGCGCGCGCGCCACCCCGCTGCCGTATATCACCCTGGAACGGCGCATCGATATTTCCGCCACGGATATTCGCAAGCGCATTGCCAACGGCCAATCCATCCGGTATCTGGTGCCGGACAAAGTCCACGATTTGATTTTACAGAACTCCCTTTACCGATGACATCCGAAGAACTCGCCCGCCTCTGTGCCGCTTACGCCAACGACAAACACGCCGAAGAAGTCGTGGTGCTCGATCTGCGGGGCATCTCCACGTTCACCGACTTTTTCGTGATCTGCTCGGGCGCCTCCGAGCCGCAACTCAAGGCGATTGCCGGTGGCATCACCGACCGGCTGCGCGATGAACATGGCGTGAAGCCGACCGCTGTGGACGGCTATCCGCTCAGCCAGTGGGTTATTGTCGATTACGGTTCGGTGGTCGTGCATATCTTTCACGAGGTGAAACGGGAGCTGTACAGCCTCGAAGACCTCTGGAGCGACGCGCCCAGGCTGGAGTTGGCGGCTTAGTCCTTTTGGGAGGACTCGCGCAAAGGACGCCAAGGACGCAAAGATTTTTAACGGGCTTGGGCCCCTTTGCCTTCTTCGCGCGCTTTTATTTTTCGGCGATCCGCCGCACGACTTCCCCGGCTGCCGCAAACCCAAACGCGCCGGTGACGAAACAGGCTGCGCCGTAGCCGCTCGCGCAATCCATGCGCAGGTTCTCGCCGATTTCTTTCGTGGCGCAGACGGTGCCGTCGCTTTGCGGGAATATTTGCGGTTCGGCGGAATAAACGGCGGACACGCCAAAAGCCGCTCCGCGTCCCTTGGTCCAGCCGTAGGTTCGCCTCAGTTCCCGGCGCACCTGCCGCAGGAGCGCATCGCCGCCGGTCGCCCCGAGATCGCCGCAGCGCACCTGCGTCGGGTCGCGCCGACCGCCCGCGCCGCCCACCGTGAGCACCGCGATCCCGCGCTCGTGCGCTTTCGCGAGGAGCAGCGATTTGATCGCCATCCGGTCCACGGCGTCCACCACCCAGTCAAACGGCTGGCAGGGAGCCAGGAGCCGGTCCGCCGTGCTTTCCAGAAAGAATTCGGTCACGGCGTCCACTGTGCAGCCCGGGTTGATGCGCCGGATGCGTTCGGCAAGCACCTCCACTTTGGGACGCCCGATCTCTCCGTCCAATGCGGGCAACTGGCGGTTGGTGTTGGTGATGCAGACGTCGTCCATGTCGATCAACGTCAAGCGGCCCACGCCGGAACGCGCCAGCGCTTCGGCTGTCCAGGAACCGACGCCGCCCACGCCGATCACCGCCACGTGCGCGCGCGCAAGTTTTTCGAGAGCGGTGCGCCCATAAAGGCGGCCCAGGCCCCCAAAGCGTTCGGGATCGATCAGGTTTTGGGATGAAATCGGCGGCTGCATGCGAGGAAATTTGAATTGTGCTCCGGGAACGCGTAAAATCAAGCGGATGAAGGATACATTAACCGTGCGGCGCAAAAAAGAGCCCTCCCAAAATCCGTCGCCTTTTCATTGCCACGATTACCCGCGCCTGATCCGGCGCTGGCGCAAGGTGGCGCGCGCGGCGGGGCTCAAAATGCACGCCTTCGCGGAGGCGGGCGGCTACGAGGTTTTCATGCTGACCCCGCGGCAATCGCCCGAAGGCGGGGTTTATCTTTCCGCCGGAATCCACGGCGATGAACCGGCGGCCACCGAGGGGCTGATCTGTTGGGCCGAAGCCCATCCGGACCTTTTGCGCCGGGAACCGTGCCTCATTTTCCCCTGCCTGAACCCGTGGGGGCTCGTGAACAATTCGCGCACCGATGCGCAGGGGCAGGATCTCAACCGGACTTTTCAGCACGACCACGTGCCGCACATCCAGGCGCTCAAGGCATTCATCAAGCCGCACCGGTTCCGCCTCGCGCTCAACCTGCACGAAGATTACGACGGCCACGGGCTCTACCTTTACGAATTGGAACGCCGGGCGCCGTTTTGGGGCGAGGAACTGGTGGAACTGGCCCGTCCGCTGATTCCCATCGAAGGCCGTACCATCATTGATAA
>CAIYQA010000085.1 GCA_903928175.1 uncultured Spartobacteria bacterium
CATTCTATTTGACGGCGACAAAATAACAGGAGACGCAAATCAAAAACTTCTTATTGCTCATCAACCTTTCGATCGTCACGTTGTCGGGCGCAGCATTCGGACAAGAGACCCCGCAGAAAGACGCCGCCAAGGGCGTGGCTGGCAAGGTCACATCACATTCTCGCGGCCTGCATGGATATATCGGCTACACCGCGGCTCGACCACCCGCGCAGTCGGAGTACAGCGCCGGTATGGGGTTCTACTCCGCGGCCTGGCCGCTGATTGACCAACCGCTCGCCAACCTGCAGATTGGCCTGGCAGGAACATGGATTCTCCCGGATAACTCCGATAACAAAGATAAACCGCTCGCCCCCGAGGGCACGCTGGCCCGGAAGTGGCCAGCACGTGGTCCCACGTGGGACAGCGTATTCCAGACGATTGAAGGCAGTCTGGGCTACTGGGCGGGCAATCATTTCCGCTACGGTTCGCCGAAGTTCAGCATGAACGCTACCCCCCAGTGTTATGACTACGAGGTCGGATCCCCGGGGTGGTCTTTTTTCTACAGCAACGAAGCTCTGCCGGACAATCGTCTGGGCATTGCCCAGTTGAGCAACCGGCTGCTGATCCCTCCCGACGGCCTGCCGTTCGCGGATAAACCGAACGGCCAGTTCCTGGGCTACACGTGGATGGCCTTGCCTTTCACCGATACCACCGCCGGCGACCCGCCTACCGGGGACCAAAGCTGGACCTGTTTTCTGAATGCGGCCAATTTCAAGGGGCCAATCGCCTTTTACATTCCCGAGACATGGAGCAAAATCGGCAAGCTGTTCAACGATCCATTCCTCTATGGCCGCGGGCTTGACGCACGTCCAGGCATCATGGGCGGCGGCGCGATGGAAATCAACACCGTGCCCCGCTTCGACGCCAGAGACGCACGGGGAGTGCTCTATTCTAAGATTCCCAAACTGCAATTCCCCGTGGATGCCCAGGGAAAGGCCATCCTGGTGCAAGACGTGACCTATTACTCGAAGGCGGCTCTCTCCAACGCATTCAAAACGTGGCGGAGCGGCGGCCAGGCCTGTTCTGGAAAGTTCGACATGCAAGGCACCTGGAAACCCGAGCTGAAGACGGGAACCCCGCGGTTCGAGCAGGATGGGAAGAAGATGACCGGCATTGAACGCGTCTTCGACACCAAGGTGTTTAAGGGTAACGTGTGGGGCATCGAATGGCACAGCAGTGACATCAGCCCCGCAGGGATGTTCCCGCAGTATTACAAGCATATCGGGGAGGAACGCGTTGCCATAGCGGCGGCGGACGTGCCGCCGGAAACAAAACTGCTGACTCAGCAGTTCAAATCGGCGGGACGGGGCGCACCTTACACTTCGCCGAGCACAGGTGCGTGGAGCCAGCCTGGTCCAAAACTTGGACCGTTCACCGTCAATCTTGTCGACGGCTCCAAGGTGACATACTCGTGGTACCGTTTTGTCGACCAGCCATCTTTTCGACAATATAATTGGAGCGAAGAAAAAAAGGCCAGGTTGCAGGCTTTTGTGGAGAAGATTCACACAAACTGGCCTATTGACCGCGACTATATGGCGCCGCCCAGCCACGGAACGTTGGTGAC
>CAIYQA010000086.1 GCA_903928175.1 uncultured Spartobacteria bacterium
ATGCCCGCTGGTGAGGTACATGTTCGCACGCGCCAGATGCGGGGTGCGCACGCGGTCGTACCCGGCGGCGAACTCCGTCTCTTTCGCCAGCTTCTCCAGTTCCTCGATCAAGACCGTCCCGTTGGGCATCCAGAGCGGGAGGCCGGGGCCTACGTCGTCGTCAAAGCAGAAAAGCTCCATCTCGCGGCCCAGCTTGCGGTGGTCGCGCTTTTTGGCCTCCTCCAGCATCGTGAAGTAGGCGTCCATCTCGGTCTTGTTCTTGAAGGCCGTTCCGTAGATGCGCTGGAGTTGCGGGTTCTTCTCGTCCCCCTTGTAGTAGGCGCTGGCGACGTGGGTGAGTTTGAACGCCCCGATGTTGCCCGTGCGCATGACGTGCGGCCCGGCGCACAGGTCGATGAAATCGCCGTTCTGATAAAGGCTGATCTCCTCGCCCTCGGGGATTTCCTCCAAATTGCCGATCTTGAAAACCGAAGGCGTCGCCCGTTCGCTCAACGCACCCAGGCGCCCTTTTTGAGCCAGTTCCAGCGCCTCGGCGCGGCTGACGGTCTTGCGTTCAAAGACGTGGTTGGCCTTGGTCTCCTTCTTCATCTCGGCCTCGATTTTCTCGAAATCCTCGGGCGTGATCCGGTGGGCGAGGTCGAGGTCGTAATAGAAACCGTTCTCCACGGCGGGACCGGCGGCAAATTGCGCCTCGGGCCAGATGCGGAGGATGGCGGTGGCCAGCACGTGCGCTGCGGAGTGGCGCAGGCGCTCGATGTCGGTCATCTGATGGCGTTGTTCCAGGGATTTGCGTTCTTCGGCCATTGGGAAAGTTGAGAGTAAAAAGTTGAGAGTTGAGAGAAGAAATTGAAGCGGAAAGGCCGGGGGGTCAAGTTCTCAGAGTTTGCGAAGGGGAATGTCTCACGCAAAGACGCAAAAGCGCAAAGAACAGAGAAGCTCCCTGTTTTGCCTTTTTTCCCCTCGTTCCCAAGCTCCAGCTTGGGAATGAGAATGTCTGCGAGGCTCCGGCCTCGAAAGCGTCGTTGCCAGTGCCGCGCCTTGTAGCAAGTCGGCGCGTTCGAAGCTGGAGCTTCGAAGACAAGTGCATTCCCAAGCTGGAGCTTGGGAACGAGGACGCAACGAGGACGCAAACGAGGACGCACGAGAGGGTAAAACGGAGTTGTGAAAAAATTTCCTCCCCTTCGCAATCTGCGTTAATCTGCGAAATATCCCCTCGCAAAGCCTCGGGGCTCCGCTTATAGACTCCGCTTCGCTTCGTTGAACTAAACCGCGACGCGGTAAGGCGGTCTGCGGATCAACCTTAACCTCATGCAAACTTCTTTCTGGAAAGACCTCCGTCATCGCCTGGAATGGCTCGCCTGTGCGGGCCTTGCCGGGGCCATTCCCCGGATTCCCCGGCGGTTGTGCGTCGCCCTGGCCAACGGCCTGGGTGCCATCGCCTACCACGTGGATGTCCGCGGAAGGCGGGTCGCCCTATCCAATCTCGCCTGCGTTTTTCCCGAGCGGCCCGTGGCGGAGCGCAAATTGATCGCGCGGCGTTCCTACCAAAACTTCGCCCGCACGATGCTCGATCTTTTTTGGGGGCGGCGGCTCACCGAGTCGAACTGGCGGCGCTACATCGAAGTGGAAGGGGATACCGATACGTTCCGCCGCGAGGCCCAGGCGCACGGGGCCGTCTCCATGTGCATCCATTGGGGGTGCTTCGAGTGGGCCAGCCACGCCGTAGGCTTCCTGGGTGTCCCCACGCTCATCGTGGCGGAGACATTCAAGAATCCCCGCCTGAGCGCCGTCTTCAACGGCTCGCGCGAAATCTCCGGCCACACCATTATCCCGCAGGAAAACTCGATGATTCGCCTGCTGAAAGTGGTCAAGCGGAAGGGTGCCGCGGGGATGCTCGTGGATTTGACGCTCCATCCCAATCAAGCCGCCGTGCCCATCGACGCGTTCGGGCGCAAAATGTGCGTCACCTTCATGCACGCCGTCCTGGCGCAGCGCGGCGGAGCCCGGATGGTGCCCGTCGATGGCATCCCGCTGCCGGACGGTCGCTGCCGCATCGTGATCCACCCGGCCCTGCCCATCCCGCCGGACGCCACCGTGCAGGAGATCGCCCAGGCGTGCTGGGATTTTTACGAATCGCGCATCCGCGAGCGGCCCGAACTCTACCTGTGGGCCTACAAACACTGGCGTTACCGGCCCCGCGCCGCCGCCCCCGAGGATTACCCCTTTTACGCCAACGTCTCCGGCGCATTTGAAAAATTGCTGGAGGCAAACGCACCAAAAAAACAGGCCGCCGCACGCGCCGAGGATTTGACAAACGAATCCGCATCATCTGCATTAGAACCATGAAAATTTCCCATTTCCTCTCCGCCTGCGCCTGCGCGCTGGTTTTGACCGTTCTTGGCGGCTGCGTAAACCCGATGGGCAATCCCAACCCGCCCGCCTACAAGCCGCACAACCCCAATAATGTGCGCGTGAAAGTCTCCCTCTCCAAACAGCAGGTCTATGTGATGGAAGGCGACCGCCCGCTGCTCATTGCCGCCACCTGTGTGGGAAAACCGGGCGGCACACACACGCCGTGCGGGGATTTCCGGGTGTTCAGCAAAAATGCCCACAAGCGTTCCGGCTCCTACGGTTTTTATGTGAACGGCGGCCAGATCGTCGAGGCGCAGGCCGGGCATGGTTCGGGCACTTACATCGGCTACCCGATGGCCTATTGGGTGGAGTTTACGACCGGCTACGGCTTCCACGAAGGCTTTGTCTGGCCCATTGCGCGCACCCATGGCTGCCTGCGGCTGCATAAAAACGTGGCGGCGAAATTTTACGCGCTGGTGAAAGAAGGCACGCCCGTCAATATCGCCCAAACCCAGCCGGAAGACCTGACCATCGGGCGCAACGTCCCGCGTCCCGTGGACTACAACGATCCAGACCGGCCCTCCCATGTGCTTTGCTCCGACGCGGCGTTCACCGCGCCCGCCGGACCGCTTTTGATCGAGCAGTAAGCCTCGCACAGAAAGCAATTCCCATGATCGCCAGGCACGTTTTTTACGAGGGGAGGGTGCAGGGAGTTGGGTTTCGGTACACCGTGCGGCACCTCGCCAAAGGGTATGACGTCATCGGCTGGGTGCGCAATCTGCCGGACGGCCGCGTGGAGCTTCTCGCGGGCGGCCAGCCGGAGGAAGTAGCCGGGTTTTTGGCCGCGATCATGGAGAGCGAACTGGCGGGAGTTATTAAAAACCAGCAGGTGCATTCCGTGGATGTTTCGGCGCTTGTGGGCCTGGGCGGGTTTAGCATCCTGCCGTAGCCGGGTCGCTACTTATAGGACCTATAAGTCGTATAGGTCCTATACGACCTATTACGGGATAATCCGCACCGGGGTGCCCACGGAGACGTTGCGGAAGAAGGCTTCAGCCATGAAACCGGGCATCCGAATGCAGCCGTGCGAGGCCGGCATGCCCGGCAGGAAACCTTCATGCATTCCCACGGCAGGGGCGACCTCCATGAAGAACGGCATCTTCGCGCCATCATACTTCGCCCCGGGGGGCTTGGGATCTTTCAGCGCATCGATGTCCTTCTTAATAATCGCTCCGGTCTGCGCGTCGATATAATCTCCATAACGCGAAGAGACGTGATCCTTGTCTTTCCTGCGGATCCGGAAATTTCCGGTGGGGGTGTTGTGGCCTTCGCGCCCGGTGGAAAGGCTGGAGACCCCCACGAGCTGGCTGCCCTTGAAAAAATAAGCGTGCTGCTCGCTCAGGCGGATCACCACGGAGGGAGCCCCGCTGACGCCGTCGCCGTCCCAATAGGAAACCGTGTCAAAGCTCGGGCGGCCCCGTTCGGGAATCGAAACCACCCCCCCGTTTTCGGTGAGATATTGTGTTCCCCGGCCCAGGCGGGGATCTGTGGCGCAGCCAGCCAGGAGCGCAAAGCCGGCCAGAAGAGACAAAAAGGAACGTGTCATAAGAAAAAAACTGATGCGTGACTAAAGCGCGACCATCGGGGAGCGTCAAGAACCGTTGGGGGAAAGGTTGTGCACGGGCATTGCTGACGGGCACTTTTTCTGCTATGGATTTTATTCCTTGTTATGCCGACCTACGAATACCAGTGCCAAAAGTGCGAGAGAACCTTTGAACTCTTCCAATCCATGAAAGACGACGCCCTCACCGTCTGTCCCCGCGAGTGCTGCCAGCAGGAGCCGTGGGGCGAGGGGAAAGTCAAACGGTTGCTGGGCACGGGAGCCGGGCTTATTTTCAAGGGATCGGGTTTTTACACGACCGACTACCGTTCCAGCGGCTACAAAGCGGCGGCAAAAAACGATTCCGCACCCGCCGTCAGCACCCCGCCGCCCAGCGCCCCGGCGGCCGACAAAAAATAAAGCCATGGCTTCACCTCTGCCCACTCTCGTTTGCAAAGCCTGCGGCTACCCCAACGAAAGCCAGCGCGTTTATTGCCACAACTGCGGCATCAAGCTCGACCGGGACCTTTTGGCCGCCCAAGAGCAGCGAGCCGAGCCGTCCCTCAAACGGCAGCGCGAGGTGAAAAAAATCATGTCTCCAGGGCGGGGAAATTTCGGCCGGTTTGGCAAAGCCGTTTTCAAAACTCTGGTTTTGGCAGCCATCGCCGGAGCCTTGATTGACGCGGCCCTGCCGCCCCAGGGGACAGCTCCAGTGGCCAAAAACGAGGATGTGGCGGAAGTTCCGCCCATTGATGTTATTTTGGAAAGCCTGACCGCCACGCACAACGGCAAGCGCATTGTCTTGCGCGAGGCGGAGGTCAACGCCTATCTGCGAAAGGAACGCTTCAAAAAGCTTCCCTCCTGGCTCACCGATGTCCTTCCGTTGAAAGCGCTGGTGCAATTCGAGGAAAATGCCGGGCGGCTGACTTTCCAGACAAACATAGCGGGTTATCCCCTCGGGGCGACGCTCTCGGGCAATCTGAAAATCGAGAGGGAATCGGAGCTGGTGGCCACTTGCACGGGCGGGAACATCGGGCGGCTGCAAATCCCTGCGGAACTGGCGCGTTATGCGGGGCGGGCGCTCCCGACGCTGCTGGATTCCCTCAAACGCGAGCGGCAGATGCTGGGCCAACTCGGGTCCATCGAAATCGGCAGGCAACAGATCATTCTCGGTGCGCGCAGGCCGTATTTTCCGCCCGCGCCCGTCGTTCCCCAGCCTGCGGTCCATTGATGAAACCGCGCGGACACCGGTGGCGCGGCCCGGGCCTGCCGATTCTGGCGGCCTTGGGGTTGCTTTTACTGCCGGCCCTGACCGGTCGCGCCTTTGATTTCACCCAGCGCAGCATCAGCAAGTCGGCGCAATTCATCGTCTATTCGCCCGATATTCGCTTGCGGCTGGCGGTCGTCGGGTATGCCGAAACCGCCAAACAGGATGTCCTGGAAACGCTTGGCTTGGGCGATCACTGGAAAATCCCCATTGTCATCGACCTGCGGCGTCCCGCGTCCACGGAAACCGGCGTTCCGCTCAGCCAGGTGCGCCTCATCCAAACCGAGGGCGGCTGGAAAGTGCAGATGGACGTGATTCTCCGCGAGGGGGCCTTCAAGGAAGTGCGTTTTCCGCAACTGCTAACCCGGGCGATCCTGCTGGAACTGGCCTATCGCGAACACCCTCCGCAGATCGGCTCGCGCTACGCACAACCCCCCGCGTGGCTGGTCGAAGGCCTGGCCCACAACATGCAAGTGCGCGCCTCGGGCGCCGCTCCCAATGCCGCGCTCTTCCGGAAATTGATCGAAACCGGGCGGCTGCCAAAAATTCGCGATTTCCTGAACGACAACGTCGAGGTGATGGACCCGACGTCGCTGGCGGTCCACGGTTCCTGCGCGGGCAGCCTTGTGGACCTGCTTGCGGGCGATTCCGGCGGCAAAGCCGGGTTGGTGCGCATGATCAGGGGATTGGCGGACTCCGATGGCGATCCCGTGGCGCAGCTTTTGAAATATTTCTCCGCCCTCGGCGGCAATGAAACGGACCTTGAGAAATGGTGGACGCTCGGGTTGGCGCACACCTCCGGCCTGGACAGCCACCTCGCCTTGACGCTACCGGAGACCGAGGCCCGGCTCGCGCCCTTGCTGCGTATGAGTGTCGTCACCGATCCCAAAAAGAAAACCAGCGCGGAGTTCGACCTCGCCGATTACAAAACCTTCCTGAAATATCCCAATGCTAAAATGGTGCTTTCAACGCGCGCAGGCGAACTTGCCGGGCTGCTCAACCAGGCGCATCCCTTGTTTCGTCCGGTGTTGATTGAATATCGGCGAATCGTCGCCGACCTCGCCGCGGGCAAAACGCGCCGGATGGACCAGACGCTGAGTGCCGCCGCGAGTTACCGGAAGCTGATCGTTGAGCGCATGGACCAGATCGACGATTATCTCAACTGGTATGAGGCGACGCAAATGCCCGAGCAGAGCGGCGCATTTGAGGATTACCTGCAGGGAGCCAAAGCGATGGAAAATGAGCCCCCTCCCAAACGGAACGACGCGATCACCAATTACATCGACCAACTGCAGCGGGAATTTGAGTAAGGTTAGACCAGTTTCGGTTTAATTTGTCGCATTCCTTTCGCCCCGAAGGGGCTGAGTAAACCAGCCCAGGGCAGCGCCCTGGGTATGCGTGTGAGAGAGCC
>CAIYQA010000087.1 GCA_903928175.1 uncultured Spartobacteria bacterium
CCCGTCTATTCCTAGATTTGAAATAATAGCAAGGGTTAGCATCAGTAACTTCCTCCAGTTAAGGTTTCTTCTAGTTCCCGAACTCCTGCTGGCACGGCGGCAAGACAGAAAAATCTCACGCAAAGACGCCAAGGCGCAAAGAAAAGAGGGAGCGGACGTTTGCTATTCCTTTGCGTCTTTGCGTCTTTGCGTGACACCCAAAAATTCACACGAAGGCACGAAGGCACGAAGGCACGAAGAGAAGAATTGCGCGGAATCTTACAGGAGGGCCAAAGGCCCGTAAGCATACCAGCCTGGGGTGAAGCCCCAGGACTCGGGATGCAGAAGCGCTCAGGGCTGAAAGCCCGAAGCATTGTGCTGAAATCCTGCTCCTCATGCGCCGGGCTTTCAGCCCTGATGCCGTTCATACCACCATACCTAGGGCGTTGCCCTAGGCTGGTATGCTGCCGCGCCGTTGGCGCTACAGAGTCTTTCCTCGTTCCCAATCTCCTGATTGGGAACGCACTTGTTCCCGAAACTCCGTTTCGTAAAGCGTGGAGCGGTATTGTGCTTGGTGTTACTGAGAGCGTATTTGCGATGGCAGGCTGGGGAAACAGAGTTTCCAAGACACTTGCGTTTCCAATCAGGAGATTGGGAACGAGGGCGGTGGCGGCAGGATGACAAAGTATTCTCTCTCCTTCGTGCCTTCGTGCCTTCGTGCCTTCGTGTGAAAATAAAAGGGCTCTCATTGCTTAATGACTCCCTCCGGTTAAGGTTTCGCTCAGGAACTCCGGCGGGGTGGGGGGCGGAATCGGTTTCGTGGCGCGCGCGGCAAATTCCTCGGGGAATTTCGCCACGAAGCTCATGGTCGGCCACGAACAGGCTTCGCCAAAGGCGCAGATGGTTTTGCCCGCGATGTTATTGGAGACGCTCGCCAGCGTTGCGGGATCGCTCTCCACGCCGCCGTCCGCGAGCATGCGGTCGGTAATTTTGCGCATCCAGAGCGAACCTTCGCGGCACGGCGTGCATTGGCCGCAGCTTTCGTGCGCGTAGAATTGGTTCAAATTGTTGAGCGTTTCGACCATGTCGCGCGTGTCGTCCATGACGATCACGCCGCCCGAGCCTGCCATGCTGCCGCACGCGGCCATCGTGTCGAAGTCCATCGGGATGTCCATGACGCCGATCTCCTTTTCCACCATCGCGCCGTCCTGTCCCTTGACCTTGATTTTGAAGCGTTCGTCCGCGCGAAAAACCTTGGCGGAACTGCCGCCGGGAATGATCGCCTTGAATTTGCGTCCCGGCTTGGGACCGCCGCAAAGGTCGTTCAACAGTTCGCCGAGCGTCATCGAGCCGACTTCGATTTCAAAATAGCCGGGCCGCTGCACGTCGCCGCTCACGCCGACGATGCGGGTGCCGGTGTTGTTGGGCGTGCCGATTTTGGCAAACTCCGCGCCGCCCATTCGCACGATGTGTTTTACGTGGCAGAGGGTCTCGACGTTGTTGACGATGGTGGGACACTGGTAGAGGCCGAGCACCGCCGGGAAATAGGGAGGCTTGATGCGCGGGTAAGCGCGCTTGCCTTCGAGCGATTCGATGAGGCCGGTTTCCTCGCCGCAGATGTAAGCGCCCGCGCCGCGATGGACATAGATTTCGAGGTCGAATCCCGTGCCAAGGATGTTCTTGCCGAGGAACCCGTTGGCCTTGGCTTCCGCAATGGCTTTCTCCAGAATTTTTGCGCCCTGCGGAAACTCGCCCCGGATGTAGAGATAGGCGAGGTGGACGTTCAGCGCGAAGGCGGAGATGATCATCCCTTCGATCAACTGATGCGGGTCCTGGTGGATGATGTAGCGGTCTTTGAACGTGCCGGGCTCGGATTCGTCCGCATTGCAAATGAGATAAATCGGCTTGGTCTCGCCGGGCCGGATGAAGCCCCATTTGACGCCGCACGGAAAACCCGCACCGCCGCGTCCGCGAAGGGCGGAGGCTTTCACTTCGTTAACGATGTCCGCCGGGGCCATCGTGACAGCTTTCTTGAGGTCTTCGTACCCGCCGTTGCTCAGGTAGCAAGCGATGTCCGGGGTGTAGCCCTCGCGGTCGATGTGGGCGAAGACCATCCGCTTTTCGCGCGGGTGTGGGATGCGGCGTGCGGGCGCTGGCATGGTTACTTGTATTGGGAAAGGAGGTTGGGAATTTCTTCGGCGCTGACGGCTTCGTAAAAGTCGTCGTTGATCATGAGGACCGGGCCGGTACCGCAGCTCGCGAGGCACTCGACACTTTCGATGGAAAACTTGCCGTCCGGGCTGACTGCGACGGGATCGCCATGGCCGGGTGTGCCGCCGTGGCAGCCACCATGGCCGTCACAAGGAATGCCCGTGGCTTTGCAGAGATCGGCTTTCAACTGCTCCGCTCCTGCCAGCGCGCAGGAGAGCGTTTTGCAGACGCGGATGTGGTGCTTGCCCGGCGGAGTGCGGCGGAACATCGGGTAGAACGTCACCAATTCCAGGATGGCGATGGGCTGAAGTTCCAGCTTTTCGGCAATCCAGAGAATGGCTTCTTCGGAGATATAGCCGAAGTGCTCCTGGAAGAGATGCAGCAAGGGAAGCGAGGCGCTCCGTTTGGAAACGGGGTAATGCGAGATCGCCTCGTCGATTTGGGCTGTGAGTTCAGTTGGAATCTGCATTTTTCAATTATTTTCCGAGCTTGCCCTTGATGGCGGGAGCCCCCTTGGCCGGACCCTCCACAAGGCGGTCGCCGACAAAGGTCAGTTCAATTTTCTTTCCGTTCTGCTCGTAAACAAAACGGGTGACGCTCAAAGTCTTGATCGCTTCCGTGGGCTGTTCCGATACGCTTTCGATGCGGTTGGGAGCCCCCAGGATGGACTCAACCTCCTTGGTCGTCATCTCCGGTTTGATGGCGCTCAGATTTGATTCCTTGATTTTGCGTCCGCACGCCGCGCCCAAAAGCATCACACAGAGACACAGAGACACAGAGGTGAACAGAAAATGTTTTTCCCCTGTCTTCTCCGTGTCTCTGTGTCTCTGTGTGAGATTCATAAAAAGTGCGCGCATGGTCTGTTAGCGGTCGCATTCGCCCATGACGAAATCCAGGCTGCCGAGAATGGCCGGCACGTCGCCGATGAGGTGGTTCTTCAATACTTCCGGCAGGACGCTCAGGTTGCAGAACGAGGGCGAGCGAACCTTGAGTCGGTGAGGGCTTCCGCCTCCGAGGCTGTTGATGTAGAAACCGAGTTCGCCCTTCGGGTTTTCCGCGGCGAAATAGACCTCTCCGGGAGGCGCGTCCACTCCTTCTGTGTAAAGGATGAAGTGGTTGATCAACTCCTCCATTTTGGTGAGCACCTCGCGTTTGGAGGATGGGAAATTCTTGGGATCGGCAACGTTTACCGGCCCGCTGGGGAGTTTCTCGATGACCTGGCGGAGAATCTTGATGCTCTGGCGGATCTCCTCAAGGCGGATATAATAACGGTCATAGCTGTCGCCCACGGAGCCGATGGGGATGTCAAAATCGTAGCGTTCGTAATCGAGATACGGCTGGCGTTTGCGGAGGTCGTGGTCAATTCCCGAGCCGCGCAGGTTCGGGCCGGTCATTCCGTAGTCGATGGCCATTTGACGCGTGATCACGCCGACGTCCTTCGTGCGGTCCACAAAAATCCGGTTGGTCGTGAGGAGCGCGGAGATTTCATCCACTACCGGGGCGACTTCATCGAGAAATTTCTTCAGTTGCGGAATGAACCCGTCCGGGAGATCGCGGATTTGCCCTCCTACCCGCGTATAGCTTGTCGTGAGCCGGGCGCCCGTCAGAAGTTCACAAAGATTGTAAACTTTTTCGCGCTCGGCCATCGTGTAGAGGAAGACCGTCATTGCGCCGGTGTCCATCGCGAAACAGCCCAAGCCCAGCAGGTGGGAGGAGATGCGGGCCATTTCGCAGCAGATCACACGGATTGCCTTGCCGCGCGCGGGCAATTCCCAGCCCATGAGTTTTTCCACTGCGAGGGCGTATGCGGCATTATTGGCCAGCGGCGCGAGGTAATCGAGCCGGTCCGTGTAGGGGACATACTGGTTGTATTGCATCGCCTCGGCAATTTTCTCGCTGCCGCGGTGCAGGTAACCAATATCCGGGGTCGCCTTGGTGATCGTCTCGCCATCGAGTTCAAGCACGATCCGCAACACGCCGTGGGTGGCGGGGTGGGAGGGCCCCATATTGAGGATCATCTTTTCGCCGAGCATGTCGGAGAGCACGCCCTCCGGGGAGGCAGCGGAAGCGAGGTGTTGCTGGGTTCGCCCGAAAGAGTCGGCTGATTCAAACTCGTGCTTTGTAAGCGCCATTTGGAGTAGGTGATGGAAAGACCATGAAAATTAAAAAGGGAGGGGGCAATGGGCAAGCGTATTTGTGAAAAATTTCACAAAGTAGATTTTCTGATCGTCACTCCTGCCCGAAGTGGACGTATTTCGGATCCAAATTGACCAACACTCGAAACGAAAAATTGGTCCGGGGTTCGCATCCGCAATTCGGAAGGGTATTACGGACGACAACACACTGTTTAACAAAGTGCGCAAGAGCGTTCCCCAAAAGAGGTTCGGAGTTTTGCAACAGTGGTTGAAATGTTTGCAATTTGGATGCATTGAGAGCTTGCGGGGCTCCATTTTTAAGCGGACATTCTCAGAACGCGAACCGGCAGGGATTAAACCCGCCGCAAAAACGAACAACATGCTAGTCTTATCACGCAAAGTAGGGGAAACCATCATGGTTGGAGACAATATCGAGATCATGGTGACTCGAATTGAACGGGATACCGTACGTATCCGGATTGCGGCCCCCAGGGAGATTCCCATCTTCCGCGGGGAACTTTACCGCGAGATCAAACGCACCGCCGGAGAAATCCCGCCGGAAACGCCTTCAGCCCCCGCTCCTTAAGGGCCGAGGGATGCGGAGTATCGTGGCTCCTGTCGCGCCGAAGGCTATTTCACAATGCCGCGCTCGGTGGATGACAAAAACTCCAGGAGCTGACAGATCTCCGGGATTAATTTGATCGTTGCCCGAATCTGCTCGGCGGCAGTTTTCACATTGAGGTTCATCCGGTAGAGAATCCGGTAGGCCTCTTTGATTTCGCGAACGGTATCCGGGCTGAACCCGCGCCGTTCCATGCCCACTTTGTTGATGCCGCGAATTTCCGCAGGGTTGCCGTCGGCGATCATGAAAGGGGGCACATCCTGGACGATCTTGGTGCAACCGCCGAGAATGGCATGCTGGCCGATGCGACAGAATTGATGCACGGCGGAAAGGCCGCCGATGATGGCGTGGTCGCCGACCTGGACGTGACCGCCCAAGGTGCCGTTGTTGGAGAAGATCACGTCATTGCCCACGGTGCAGTCGTGGGCGATGTGGGCATAGGCGAGAAAATTGCCCCTGTGGCCGATACGGGTCCACTCTCCGGGTGCGGTGGCGCGGTGCACGGTGACAAATTCGCGGAAGCAGTTGTCATCGCCGATTTCCACATGGGTCGGCTCGCCTTTGTATTTCAAATCCTGGGTCTGCTGGGCGATGGAACCGTAGGCAAAAAACCGGTTGTTGCG
Organism: uncultured Spartobacteria bacterium; assembly: GCA_903928175.1. GTDB lineage: Bacteria > Verrucomicrobiota > Verrucomicrobiia > Chthoniobacterales > Chthoniobacteraceae > UBA695. The sequence continues at coordinate 5,571 of CAIYQA010000087.1, forward strand.
GCCGATGCGGGCGGGACCGGCAATGGTGACGTGGTTTTGGAGCCAGCAACCGTCGCCCAATGTCACCTCAGGGCCGAGGATACAATAGGGGCCGATGTGGACGCCGGAGCCGAGTTGCGCCTTGGGATCGACAAGGGCGGTGGGATGGATCTGGGTCTCGGGCATGGGGGGCGGATTATTCAGCGAGGAAACCAAACATCATGTCCGCCTCGGATACAACCTCTCCGTTCACGACGCAACTTCCTTTTGCCTTGGCGATGCTGCGCTTGGACTTGGTCACTTCCACATGGATGAAAAGCGTGTCGCCCGGGAGGACCGGTTTGCGGAATTTCACATTGTCCACGCTCATGAAGTAGCCGATGCGGCCATTGGAGTCCTCGCCCTGCTGGTGCAGGAAGGCGATGCTGGAAACCTGCGCCATGGCTTCCACCTGGAGGACGCCCGGCATGACGGGGTGACCGGGGAAATGCCCTTGGAAATAGGGTTCATTAATCGTGATCGCTTTAATCCCGGTGCATTTGTTGCCTTCGAAGCCGATGATCCGGTCCACCATGAGGAACGGATACCGGTGGGGCAGCAGTTTCATGACATCGTTGATGTCGAGCACTTCGCCGCCTTTGGGGGTGCTTGCCGGGGGGACCATGGCCATCAACTGCGCCTGGCGTTTGGTGAGGAGCCTGGCGAGTTCGGTGTTGGGGCCGTGGCCCGGTTTGATGGCGATGACGTGGCCCCTGATGCGACGTCCGAACAGGGCGAGGTCGCCCACGAGGTCGAGAATTTTATGGCGCGCAAACTCCTCCTTAAAGCGCACCGGCTCCTTGCTCATGACGGAGTCGCCC
>CAIYQA010000088.1 GCA_903928175.1 uncultured Spartobacteria bacterium
GCGCTCCTTTCCGAAACGCGCCGCGTCGTGCTCATCGCGGGGGGCAAAGACAAGGGGTTTGAGTTCGACACGCTTACGGACCTGGTGGCGTCCAAGGCGCGCTGCGTCGTCCTGATTGGCGAAATGGCCGGGCGGATTGCGGGCTTCTGGTCTGAGAAAGTCCCGTGTGTCCACGCGGCCACGCTGGCCGAAGCCGTCCAGCGCGCGCGCGCCCAGGCGCAACCCGGCGATGTCATCCTTTTTTCCCCCGGAACCTCCTCCTTCGACATGTTCAAAAGCTACGCCGATCGCGGCGACCAATTTCGTACCCTCGTTCAATCCCAAACCGACTCCCTATGAGACTCTTCCCCAAAAAACCCACCTCACCCGGTCCCTCTGCGCGACGCAAATTGGAAGCCGCCGTGGCGCGCCGAGCCTCCCGCGCTTCCATGATCGAGGATGACGACGAACCGACCACAAGCTTCAAGACGGCGCTCATCGTCGTGCTTTTGCTGCACGTGGTCGCGGGCGGCGGCATCCTGATGTTCGACCAGATCAAAACCCGGCGCCTGAGCAACTCGGGAACCGAAGCCCCTGCAAAAACGGCGTTCCAACGGAGTGCTGTCCCGGCGTCGGTCCGTCCCAAACCGTCGGTAGCCACCGAACCGGTCGAGGCGGCCGAAAAGAGCGCACCCCTCGCTGCCTCCACGCCCGCGACGCCTGCCGCTCCCGCGGCCCCGGTCGCACGTGCCGCGACTCCGACCTATGCCACGCCTGCGGCTCATGCGCCGGTCGCCTCGGGCAGTTCGTATATCGTGGCCAAGGGGGACAAGCTGATGACAATCGCCAGGAAGTTCCACGTCAATTACGACGATTTGCTCAAGCTCAATAAAATCGAAGACCCGAAGAAACTTCGGATCGGCCAAAAATTGTCTATTCCGGCCAAACCCCGGGCTTCCACCAAATAAGCTGGGTTCAAACTCCCGCCCGCTTCCCGCAATGAAACTCGCCGCACTGGGTCTGCTCCTCTCGGTCACCACGATGGTGGTGATTGGGATGATCATGCTTTTTAGCACGGGTTCGTTCAGCCGGGACGCCTACAGGGTCAAAAAACCCAAGGTGAATACCGAAGCCGTTGCGACGGCTGGAACTCCCGGCGCGAGCGCGGCCCAGGCCACGGAAAAAGAGGTGCAATGGGACCCGGCCTGCCTTGTCAAACGCCAGGCGATCTGGCTCGGGATCGGTTTGGTGGTCTGCATCGCCGGGGCGCTCGTCGATTACCGGTTTTGGCAAACAACCTGGCCATACTGGTTTGGGACGGCAGTGGTTCTTTTGGCGTTGTGCTTCCTCTTTCCGAAAATCAACGGCTCGCATCGATGGATTCGCTATCACTCCCTGTCGTTTCAACCTTCCGAGGTCGCCAAAATCGCCGCCATTACGTTCCTGGCCGCCTGGTTTCACAAATATGAGGAGCAGTCGCGGGAATTTTTGAAAGGGATCGTTTTCCCGTTGGGTATTGTGGGAATCTTGATGGGCTTGATCGCGCCGGAAGTGGACCTGGGCACCACCTCCATCATTGGCGGCACGGCATTCGTGATGATCTTTGTTGCCGGGGCGCGCTTGAGATACCTTTTGCCGCTGCCGGTTTTCGGGATTGCGGGGATTCTCTTCGTGGCCATCCACATCCCTGAACGGCTCAAGCGGCTGGGGGCTTTTTGGGATTTGGAGCACCACAAGGAAGGCGGGGGCTACCAGCAATGGAACGGTCTGATCGCCCTCGGCTCCGGCGGTGTGGACGGTTTGGGACTTGGCATGGGGCGGCAAAAATTCATGTACCTGCCCGAGGCGCACACCGATTTTATTTTCCCGACCATCGGCGAGGAACTCGGCCTGGTGTGCACGCTCTTTATCGTGTTCTGTTACGTCCTCATGATCATCTGCGGCATCGCCATTTCGCTCAACGCCCGCGAACGGTTCGGAATGCTGGCGGGCGTGGGGATCACCACGATGCTGGCGCTCCAGGCCGCCATGAATATCGGCGTCACCACGGCTGTCCTTCCGAACAAGGGCATCCCCCTGCCGTTCATCAGCTACGGCGGCTCCAACCTCCTTTTTTGCCTGCTCGGGATCGGTCTGCTCCTGAGCATTCACCGCAACGGGGGGATCGAGAAACCGGTGCGCGCCACCACCAGACCGAGAACTTTGATGACCCCGAGGATTTAAAAACGGATGAAAATCGCAATCGCAGGCGGGGGGACGGGAGGGCACTTGTTTCCGGCGTTGGCCGTGGGCGAAGTGCTGCTGGAGCGCGGGCACGAGGTGCTTGTTTTCATCTCGGAAAAAGAGATCGATGCGCTCGCCGTCCAGGGCCGCTCCGAATTCCGCTTCGAGAAGCTGCCGAGCATCGGGATGCCCCGGCTCTTCTCGCCGGCCATGTTTACGTTTTTCCAACGTTTCAATGCCAGTTTCGCCCCGTGCCGGAGAATTTTTGCCGAGTTCAAGCCGGACGCCGTGCTCGGCATGGGCGGGTTCACCTCCACGGCCCCGATCCTGGCGGGAAAAATGCGCCGCATCCCGACGTTTTTGCATGAATCCAACGCCATTCCCGGCAAGGCCAACCGGCTCAATGCCCGGCTGGTGGATGCCGTGCTGCTCGGGTTTGAGGAATGCAGACAGCACTTCCCGAAGGTGCGCTGCGAAGTGACCGGGACGCCCATCCGCCGTTCGCTGGCCCGGCGCATCCCCCGCGAGGAGGCGCTGGCCGGGTTCGGCTTGCAGCCCGCGCTCCAGACGGTGCTCGTCATGGGCGGCAGCCAGGGGGCGCGCGGCATCAACGCGGCAATGCGAGCCGCCGTCGCCAGCGGGAAAATGAGCGGTTTCCAGGTGATCCACCTCACCGGGGCCGCCGAGGAGGCGGAGACTGCGCGAACCTACCGCGAGGCGGGGATCTCCGCGCACGTGGCGGCGTTTTGCCACGCCATGGAGAATGCCTACAGCGCGGCGGACCTGGTCGTTGCGCGCTCCGGCGCGGCGAGCCTTTCGGAGATTTCCCATTTTGCGCTTCCCGCCCTGCTCATTCCCTACCCGTATGCCACGGAAAATCATCAGCAATTGAATGCGGAAATATTTGCCCGGGCGGGGGCTGCCAAGTTATTACATGAGAGCGAAACCACGGGCGAAACCCTGGCTGCGGCGATTCGCAAGCTCGCCGACGATCCGGAGCTGCTGCACATCATGGCGGCCCACAGCCAGCGCCTTGCGCCGCGGGATGCCGCGGCCTGTGTTGCGGACGCGATGGAAAAATTTCAATGAACGATACGAGTAAATATTTAGCCGAGATTCTGATGGGGGGCGGGCTGCGCATCCACCTCATCGGCGTGGCCGGTTCCGGCATGAGCGGGATCGCCGGGCTGTTGATGGCGATGGGCCACACGGTTTCCGGCTCGGACCGGGTGACCACCGTCGAGGTGCGCCGCCTTCAGGAGCTCGGCCTGGAATTTCACCAGCCGCAGAACGCCGCCAATATTCATTATGCCGATCTGGTCATTTATTCGTCGGCGATCCGGCCCGGCAACGTGGAATATGACGAGTCGATCCGCCAGGGCGTGAGCATGGTGCGGCGGGCGGATGCGCTCGCGGCCATCATGCACTGCAAACGCGGGATCGTCGTGGGCGGGATGCACGGCAAGACGACCACCTCCTCCATGGCGGCGCATGTGCTGCGGGTCGGTGGCGCAAAGCCCTCGCACTACGTGGGAGCGGAAATACCGATCCTCGGCACCAACGCGCACTGGGATATCGAGGGGGAATGGTTTGTGGCCGAGGGGGACGAGAGCGACGGAACGCTGGCCAATTATCATTCCGAACATTCGATCATCTTGAATATTGAAGAGGAGCACCTCGATTATTACGAGGACCTCGCGGCGATCGAGGCGGTGTTCACGCAAATGATGGACCAGACGCGCGGAACCATTTTCTATTGCGCCGACGATCCCCATGCCGCGCGCCTGTGCCGCAACCGCAAGGGGGCTGTTTCCTTCGGGGCCGCGCCGGATGCGGACTACCGTTTCGCCGCGCTGCAAGACGCCAATTTTCAATCCCGCTTCGACGTCATTTGCCGGGGGGAACGGTTGGGGCAAGTCGAGTTGAACGTTCCCGGGCGGCACAACGTAAGCAACGCGATGAGCGTCATCGCGCTTGCCAGCGAACTGGGGGTCTCGTTTGCCAAAATCGCCGCCGCCCTCGCTTCGTTTCGCGGGGCGCGGAGGCGTTTCGACATCAAATACCGCAGCGAGAAATTTTTGGTGGTGGATGACTACGCGCACCATCCCAGCGAAATTCGCGCCACGCTGGCCACTGCGCGCAACGGCGGGCGCGGGCGCAACATTGTGCTTTTCCAGCCGCACCGGTTCACGCGCACGCTGAAGCTCAAGGAGGAATTTGGGAGCGCCTTTGACGACGCCCAGTTTGTTTTCCTTGCCGATATTTATCCCGCCAGCGAGCCGCCGATCCCCGGCGTCACGGGCCAGACCATCGCCGACGCCATGGAAGCGCACGGACACCACGGCGGCAAATACCTTCCCAACCGCGCGCAGATGGTGCTGGAAGCAGGGCGCATTTTGCAACCGGGCGATTGCTTGCTGAGCCTTGGCGCAGGGAACATCCATGAGCAGGGGGCGATCCTCGCGCGCGATCTCGCGGCCCTGGAGGAGATGCATGCCGCGATGGGGGAGGGGGTCGTGAAACTTTACGAGCCGCTTGCCAAACACACCACCTTGCGCGTCGGCGGCCCGGCCCAGTTTTGGGTGGAGCCGGAAACCGAAATCGGGTTCGCCCGGCTCGTGGCTTATTGCCACCAGCACGGCATTCCGCTGATGATGATCGGGCGCGGCTCGAACCTGCTCGTGCGCGACGGCGGCGTGCGCGGCGCGGTGGTTCACCTGGAGCGGGGGGAATTTCACCGGCTCGAAATCGAGGGAACGCGCATCACCGCCGGGGCGGGCGTGAAGCTCAAAGAGCTTGCACAAGCCGCAAAAACGGCGGGCATTGGCGGCTTTGAATGGATGGAAGGCATCCCGGGCAATGTCGGCGGGGCGTTGCGCATGAACGCCGGGGCGATGGGTTCGGAGACGTTCGGGCAGGTGCTCTCGCTGCGCGTGGTGGATAGCGAAGGACAAATCCAAACCCGCCTTCCCGCCGACCTCGAAATCCGCTATCGCGGCGTGCCGAGCCTCGGGCGTCAATACGCGACCAGCGCCGTTTTTGAAGGGTTTGCGCGATCCCCGCAGGAGAGCGCGCACCTCATGGACGACTATGCGCACAAACGCTGGGCCATCCAGCCCAAGGAGCCGAGCGCGGGCTGCACCTTTAAGAACCCGAAGGAAATTCCGGCGGGACAGTTGATCGAGGAGCTCGGGCTCAAAAACACGCGCATCGGCGGGGCGTGCGTCTCGGCCTTGCACGGCAACTTTTTTGTCAACGACGCCCACGCCACCGCCGCAGACGTGCTGGCGTTGATCGAGAAAGTCAAAGCGGTCGCCAGCGAAGAGCGGGGGATCGCATTGGAAACCGAAGTGCAAATCATCGGCGAAACCGAAAGTTTTTTAAAATAGCTTAGCCGCAAAAAGGCGCAAAAAGCGCAAAATAAAAATTCATGAATCGCCCCAAAAAAGCATCAACCGCCGAAAGCAAAGAAGCTGTCTTCTTCCTTTTTGCGTCTCTTGCGCCTTTTTGCGGCTCAATCTTTTCGCCCCGCCAATGAACAGTCTCGCCCATAAACGCATCGCAGTCCTCAAGGGAGGCCCCGGCTCCGAACGCCAAATCTCGCTCGCTTCGGCGGCGGGAGTTGCCGGAGCGTTGCGCGAACTCGGCGCTGCGGTGATCGAAGTGGACGTGACCGGCCCACACTTTGAACTCCCTGCGGGAATCGATCTCGCCTTCAATATGATCCACGGCACGTTCGGCGAGGACGGCCAATTGCAACGCGTGCTTGAAGCGCGGGGCATCCCCTATACCGGCGAAGGCGTGCGCGGCAGCGAACTCGCGTTTGACAAACTCCAGAGCAAGGCGCGGTTCGTGGAGCGCGGCGTGCCCACGCCGAAGTTCGAGAAGGTGGCGGCGGGCGCGATGCCTTCGATGCCGCTCCCCTATGTCGTCAAGGCGCCGTGCGAAGGCTCCAGCGTCGGCGTGTATATTGTGAAGACGCCGGAGGAAGTCGTCCCGGCGCTCCAGGCGGCGGCCCGTTATGCCCGGGAACTGCTGGTGGAGGAATTTGTGGAAGGCCGGGAATTGACCGTCGGCATTTTGGGCGACATCGCGCTGCCGATTGTCGAGATCCGGCCCAAACAAGGGTTCTACGATTTCGCCAACAAATACCCGTTCCTCGACCCGACCGGCAAAGGTTCCGCCGATCACTTCTGCCCCGCCGCGCTGGACGAGGCGACCACGGTCCGCATCCAGCAGATCGCGCTGGCGGCGCACCGCGCGCTGGACCTCGAAGTCTATTCCCGCGTGGACATTCTGCTGCGCCCCAATGGCGAGGCACTGGTGCTTGAAATCAACACCATCCCCGGCATGACCCAGGCGAGCCTGCTGCCCGAAGCCGCTGGCGTGGCGGGCATCCGCTACCCGAAATTGTGCCAGCGGATCGCCGAACTTTCCCTCTCTCGCCATCGCGTATGAACTCCCGCAAAAAAATCAGCAACCGACGCCGTTCAGGGGTCAGCCTGCACAAGACCCAGGGGCTTCTGGAGGTCAAAGTCCGCTCGGAAATGGCCGTCCGGCAACGCAACCGCGTCCTGTTGATGTGGATTTGCAAGATCACCCTCGCGGCATTGATGGTGGGGGGAGGCATTTATGGCGGTCGCGAACTCGTGAACCGGTTGTTCCTGAAAAACCCGGAGTACAATCTCGCGGTGGTGGAAATCAACGATGACGGGTCGGCCCTGACCCGCGAGGTCATTCTCTCCACAACCAAGCTGAAGCTGGGGCAAAATATTTTTTCCTTCAGCCTTTCCAAAGCCCGTGAGGAGCTTCTTGCGTTGCCGCAGGTGGAAAACGTGGAGCTTCAACGCGCGTTGCCGAACAAGATCATCGTCGAAATCGTCGAGCGGCGTCCCGTGGCCTGGCTGGCGGAAGCCAAGACCGCCGACCCTTCCACCTCGGAGAATTCGCTCTTGATTGACAGCAAAGGGGTCCTCTTCAAACCGAAGCGCCAATTGCCCGAATACCTCCGGTTGCCCGCCATTTACGGTGCCCCGGTGGAAAATTATCTGCCCGGTGACACGGTGAATTCCCCCGAAGTATGTGCCGCGCTCCAGCTCGTCCAGAAGAACTCGGACGCCAACCGATTCCGTCTCCAGAGCATTGATCTTTCCAGGGGATATTGCCTGATCGCCACGGATTCCCGGCGGGCAAAGATCACGTTCGGGATCGATGACATCGGCCGCCAACTCGACCGCCTGGGGGCCGTGCTCGACTACGCCGCCGCCCAGGGCAAGGAAATCCGCACCGTCAATTTGATGGTCGAAAAGAACATCCCTGCTGTTCTTGCGGACCCGGCTGCGCCGGAACCCGAGGCGGGCGCACCCGCGGCAGCGGAGCCGCAACCGTCGGCAAAACCGTCGGCGACTCCCGCCGCGAAAGCGACCTCCAAAGTGTCGGCCTCCAAACCGGTGAAAAAGAAAACGGCGCCATCCCCGCTGACAACTCCACGGGCTGAATCGGCGGTGCATCGTGCCGAGCCGGTCACCGCCCGCCCCACTCCAGCGGCGGTCCATCGCGCCGAACCGTCGCGCAGCATTTTTGGTTTTAAATTTTAACCCCAATTCCCGATGGCCAAAGACAACATCCTCGTCGGACTTGAGATCGGCACTAGCAAGGTTTGCGTGGTGGTGGGCGAATCCAAACCGGACGGACCCATTAAAATATTGGGCGTTGGACAGGCGCCCTCGTGTGGCATCCGCAAAGGCGAGATCGTCGATTTCGAGAACGTGCACAAATGCGTGCGCGAGGCGATTGCGGACGCAGAGGACAAGAGCGATGTCACCATCAAATCGGTGTTCGCCGGGGTGACAGGCTCACATATTCAATCCTTCAACAATCGCGGTTGCGTGAACCTCCCGGAAGACCGCGAGGAGATCGACATGGACGATTGCGAGGATGTGGCCATCAGCGCCCGCGACGTCAGCATCCCGCAGCAGAACGCATTCCTTCATACCATTCTCCAGCACTATTATGTGGACGGCCAGGAGGGGGTGCTCAACCCCGTCTCCATGCTCGGGCGCATGTTGGAGGCCGATTTCCACATCATTCACGGCGTGGGCAACCGGATTCGCAACACCGTGCGCTGCGTGAAGGAACTCGGGATCGAGGTGGAGGACGTGGTGTTCAATGGCTATGCCTCCGCGCAGGCGATCCTCTCCCAACAGCAGAAGGACATCGGGGCGATGGTGATCGACATCGGCGGCGGCACGACCGATTACGTGGTCTATATTGACGGAGCGGTCAAGCAGAGCGGCGTGCTGGCCATTGGCGGGGATCACATCACCAACGATATTTCCATGGGATTGCGCATCCCGATGGCGAAATCCGAGCGGCTCAAAATCGAGGAGGGCGACGCCACGCTGGGCAATGCGCTCCCGGGCGAGACGATTTTCCTCAAGGACGAAACCGGCTTCGCGGGCCGGGACGTCGAGCGTGAAACACTCAATACCATCATCCATTTCCGGTTGCGCGAGGTGTTTGAGTTGCTCAAGCGCTCGATGGACGGCGAACCGTATCTGCCGATGCTCGGCGCGGGGATCGTCATCACCGGCGGCTGCTCGATGATGCGCGGCATTGGACCGCTGGCGCAGGATGTCTTTGGCATCCCGGCTAGCGTGGCCCGCTCCAAGGCGACTTCCGGGCTGATCGCCGCCGCCGAAAACCCGCAGTTTTCCACCGCCATCGGGCTTCTGCGCTACGGACAGGCTGCGTACGCCAACCGTCCGCAAAAAGAGGGAATCAAAGAATTTTTGGGCAAACTTTTCGGCAAACGCTAAATCCTCCCCATTATGATTGAAGTCACTTCACGCACCGTTTCCGGCGCGGCCCGGAACCTCAAAATCATCGGGATCGGCGGAGCCGGGGCGAATGTGCTCGACCGGTTGGCGCTGGATGGAGTCGTGCCCGCCTCGCTCATCGCGGCGAATACCGATGCCCAGGCGCTTCTGGCTTCGGTCGCCGGGGAAAAAATTCAGCTCGGGCATGCCGCAACACGGGGCTTGGGCGCGGGGGGCGACCCGGATCTCGGGCGCTGCGCCGCTGAGGAGGTTGACGCGGAGATTCGCGCTTCAGTGGAAGGCGCGGATGCGGTTTTTGTGGTGGCCGGTTTGGGCGGCGGCACCGGTTCGGGAGCCGCGCCGTTGGTGGCCGAACTGGCGCGCGAAGCGGGCGCGTTGGTAATCGCCGTGGTGACGCTCCCGTTCGGGTTTGAAGGCAAACGCCGCGCCGCGCAAGCTGCCGAAGCGCTCGCTGCGCTGCAAGCGCATGCGGACGCCGTGGTCTGTTTCGAGAACGACCGGATGGGGGAGGCGGCGCCGCCGAGGGCTGGCATCCAGACGGCTTTTACGGCGGCGGATCAAACGCTGAGCCAGAGCATCCTGGCGCTTGCCGCATTACTGAACCGCTCCGGATTGATCCACCTTGGCATGGACGATCTCGCCACCGTCTTTCGCGACGCCAGCGCCCGCTGCCTCTTTGGTTACGGCGAAGGGGAGGGGAGCAACCGCTCCTTTGACGCCCTGGCCCGCGCGCTTAAAAACCCGTTGATGGACAAGGGCCGCATGCTGCGCGACTGCGAGACCGTGCTCGTGCAGGTCAGCGGCGGGCCGGACCTCACGCTCGACGAAGTGCAACTGCTCATGGAGGAGTTCAACCGGTTCGTGAGCGACCGGACGCGCATTCTTTTTGGAGCGGCGGTCGATCCCGAGCTTGCGGGCCGCATCGCCGTGACCGTGCTGAGCTCCCTGGGCGACGCCCGCCCGGTGGTCGCGCGTCCGAGCACCCCGGTTTTCCAGACCGAGCGGGGGGGCGCCCCGCCGCGCCGCAAAACGGTGCAAACTGCGCCCGAGCCCGAGACAAAACCGGAGATCGCCGCCGCGCCGGAACCGGAGGCGGTCGAAATCGGAGTGGCCCCTGGGGAGGAAGAAGAAATCTTTACCCTGGATGCGACCCTCCCGGAGTCGGTCGTCGCAGAGGAAGAGGCGGTCGAGCCCGAACCGGTTGCGCCTCTGATGGAAAAACCGCGCGGCCTGCGTGCGGCCACCCAGCAAGCCTCGCTCTTTGGAGAGGAAGCGCCGGTCGAACGCCTGGAGGGAGACGACGCGGTTGCGCGCCGCCCCGTTCCGGGACGGATGCTGCGCCGCCCCTTTCCGGAAAGGCCTGCGCCCGCGCCGGTGCCTGAGCCGGTCCAAAAGCCGGTGATTGAACCCGAGCCTGCGGCGGAAATCGCGCCTGTGGTTCCCGAGCCCCAACCCCAGCCACGCGTTGCCCCAAGGCCGATGATGGCGCCCCGCCGTCCGGCAGCCGTGCCGCCGCCGCGTTCGCCGGAACTCATCTCCACAGAGGAAGGGGTAAGCTATGCCCCCGGCAAAGCGCCCCAGCAGGAAATCATGGAATTCGAGCCCGTTACGCGCGGCCGTTTTGAGAAGAGCGAACCGACCATCGTGGACGGCCAGGACTTGGATGTGCCGACCTACCTGCGTCGGCGCGTGAAATTGCGTTAAGGCCGAAGCGACATTCTCGATTTTATTCCGCGGCCGAACGCAGCAGGTGGATCGTGCGCTCCGCGCGCGATTCCGGGGGTGGACTTCCCAATAGTTCAGGATGTCTTCATACACATCCTCTTCTTCATGGCTGGCATCCAGATAAATGAAATCGGCTGAAACGCCGTTGATTCTCAGCCAAAGTGAGGCGCAAGAAGCGGTTTGGGGGAAGGGGCAATAGTATCCAGTCGGTTGGCGAAATCTATGGGGTCTAGAGCATTTTCGTTTGACGTTGTCGCATTGATTGTGCGCTGAAAGCGCAAGGGAAACCAGCCCAGGGCAGAGCGCA
>CAIYQA010000089.1 GCA_903928175.1 uncultured Spartobacteria bacterium
CCGGTTTACCGCAAGCTCAAGCTGGCGTTGGACGCGGATATGGCCGTCTTCAGTTCCCACCTACCGCTGGACCTCCATCCGAAATTAGGCAATAATACCCTATTATCCAAGGCTTTGGGTTTCAAAGAGTTAGAGTCGTTTTTCCTTGAAAAAGGGAAATATATCGGACTGAAAACCCGGCGCGTTACTCCCCGTTCCGCGCTTTGTGAACAACTCGGCGTAGCCGTGGGTGGTCCGGTCAAATGCATCCCCGGCGGCCCGGAGCAAACCCGCGTCATCGGCGTGGTGACCGGCGGTGCGGGAGGCGAGTTGGCGCAAGCGGCGGCGGAAGGGGCGGCGGAAGGGGTGGACACCTTCATCACCGGCGAAGGCCCACACTGGACCTACCCGGCCGCAGAGGAATTGGGGCTCAACGTCCTGTACGCCGGGCACTACGCCACGGAGACCTTCGGGGTCAAAGCCCTGGCGGCGCATCTCTCGCGTAAATACCGGCTCCCGTGGGAGTTCCTCGACCACCCGACCGGGATGTGATCATTTACTCTGGGCACGCTCGGCAATTTTAGACAGGATTAACAAGATTTTTTAGATTATCAGGATTACGCTCATAGCCCCTGAAGGCCAGTGAGCATTTGCAACCTCTCATCCGAAAATCCTGTAAATCATGTCAATCTTGTTAATCCTGTCTAAAAACAGTGAAGCTCCGCCGCTGCTCACAGAGGCATGAAATAGGTTGAACTCCAAAACCTCTTGTTCATCCCGTCTCATAAAATGCATTTAGAGCGCGAGTTCTTCCGACGCGATCCCCTCACCTGTTCGCGGAAATTGATCGGTTGCGAACTTTTCGCGGGCGAATGCGCCGGGATCATCGTCGAAACCGAAGCGTACAGCGCCGAGGGGGACGAGGCGTGTCACACCTTTTTCCGTCCCAGCACCCGCGTCTTTATGTCCATCCATGAGCCGGGCGCGGCATACGTGTATCTCAATTACGGGATGTATTGGCTCCTCAATGTCCTGGTGAAAGGCGGCCAGGGGGGTGCTGACGATGGTTTTGTGCTCATCCGGGCCGTGCAACCGCTCCGTGGACTCGATCTCATGCGCCAGCGTCGGGGACGCTCCGCGCTTCACCAACTCTGCTCCGGACCGGGGAAGCTGACGCAGGCGTTCGGGATCACCGGGGCCGATCACGGCATTAATCTCTGCGGCGGCGCGATCGGCTTTTATCCCCGTCAGGAGCGCGTCGAAGTCGAAACCTGCCTGCGCATCGGCATCACCAAAGCCGCCCACCTGCCGTGGCGGTTTTTACTCAAGGGCAGCCCGTTTGTGAGCGTCGCGGCGGGGAAGAGGAAATAGCCGCAAAAAGGCGCAAAAGACGCAAAAATTTAAGAAAGGGCGTCCCTACGTGTCATCCCGAGCACAGCGAGGGAACTCACAATACTTTAGTTGCGGTCCTTTCTGGGTGCGGGGGTTTGCAGTAGTTTGCGGGGTTCCTCACTCCGTTCGGGATGACAAGCATGTTGGTCAGGTTGCGGCTCCCTCGTCCGGTTTGCGCTTTTTGCGCTTTTTTGCGGCCAAATCGCTACGGCAACTCTGCGGGTTGCGGGACTGGGGCTGCCATGCGCTTTTTGGGAACGACCAGCCCCGCCGAAACGATCAGCTTCATCGCCTCTTCAAGAGTCAGCGAGCTTTCAGTCAGTTTGCTGGCGGGAACGATCACCACGATACCGGTCATCGGACTGGGCGCAGTGGGAATCACGACCGTGGTCATCTCCTCGCACAGCTTGGAATCGTAAAACTGGCCGGTGACAAACCCGATCAGGCGCGCCCCGTCCGCCGGGTAGTCGAGATAGACCACCCGCTTGAAATTCTCCATGTTTTTGAACGACTTGAACGAGTCGATCACCTGCTTGATGCCCGTGTAAACCGTGGCCACGACCGGGATGCGCAGAAGCGTCATTTCCATCCGGTCCAGGAGCCGCTGCCCGAGGACGTTGGAGGCCATGAACCCGAGCATGATGAAAAGGCCAAGCGTCACAAAAAACGGGATCAGGGGCAGGTTGATCCCCAACCGTATCAGCGCGGGTGCGCTGATGTCGTTGATGGTTGTATAGGCGAGTTGGACGACCCAAAGAGTAGCCAGCAAAGGAATGGCGACAACCACGCCGGTAAGCGCCTTGTTGCGCGTGCCCGAGAGCATGGGCCGGATGGTTTGCGCGGCGGCCATCGCTTTCTCCAGCCCTCGGGCTGCCACCGCTTGGAGTTGGGCGAATTTTGTCGGGATTTCCATGAATGCAAGAGAGTGTAGCCTATTCTTCGGGGATTGCCAGCATTCAAGAAAATCTGGAACTCAGGAATTAAAGCGTGCCAGATTGTTTTGAGTGAATCGTTGCAATTCCACTCCGCACCGCCTAATCCTTGCCGGTAGCTTCCCATGTCCCTTTACCGCAGAACCCTCGTCTATTTCCGTCCGTTCCTGGGGCCCACGATTTTTGCGACGCTGCTTACGCTTGTTGCCATCGGCTTCAACCTGCTCCGCCCGGTGCCGTTCGCATACATCGTCGATGGGTTGCTTACCCCGTCGGGCGCTGCACATGCCAGTGCACAGGTGCAGCTTGCCTATTGGTTCGGCAACGCATCCCCCCAAGTGATCGTCATTGCGCTTTGCGCGGCCATTGTCTTGATCAATCTGTTGGCCGGAATCATTAATTTGGTCACCAATCTGATTTTTGTGCGGGTCGGCCTTTCCGCGCTCCTGAAATTGCGGACCGAGCTGTATGCCTATTTGCAGTCGCTACCGCTCAAGTTTCACGATTCGAGGCGCTCGGCGGATTCGAGTTTCCGCGTCGCCTACGATTCCCAGGCAATCCAGACGATCTACAACAAAGGCTTTTCCAATATCTTCCAATGCGTGGTGACGTTGCTATGGACGTTTGTGGTGATGTTGCGGATGGATTGGAAGCTGGCGCTGGTTTCGCTCGGCATTGTGCCGTTGATGGTGGCGACGATCCGCTATTACGCCCTGCGGATTCGGACAGAATCCACGACCATTCAAGAGCGCGAAAGCGCGGTGCTGACCGTCGCGCAGGAAGGGCTCGCTTCCGTGCGGATGGTCCACGCCTTTGGCCGCGAAGACTGGGAGGTGGGCCAGTTTCACAAGAGCGCCCGCCAAAGTCTGCAAGCGACCTTGAAATTGACCGGAACCAATATGCGTTCGGCATTGGTCATCAGCACGTTGATGGCTTTTGGAACAGCCGCGATGTATTGCATCGGCTCGTTGCATATCCTTGCCGGGACGCTCTCCCTCGGCGATCTGACGAAGTTTATTTTTTACCTCACCATGCTCTACCAACCACTGGAGCAACTGACCTACACGGCTTGGGCGCTGGAAGGGGCGGCAGCCGGGATGCAGCGCTGCTTTGAGGTGCTCGATCGTGAGGACGACGTAAAGGACATGCCCGGCGCGGCGGAGATTACTGAGACCCAAGGGGGTATCCGGCTGGAAGACGTGGCCTTTGGCTATGACGAAGCGCGGCTCATTTTGAAAGGCGTGAACGTTGAAGTCCTGCCGGGACAGACGGTCGCGTTTGTGGGCGGGACGGGCGCGGGCAAAAGCACGCTCATCTCGCTGGTGCCCCGGTTTTACGACCCGAACGCGGGCCGGGTGCTTCTGGATGGCCGGGACGTGAAGACAATCACCAAAAAATCGTTGCGCAACCAGATCAGCATCGTTTTGCAAGATACGCTCCTTTTTTCCACGACGATCCGGGAAAACATCGCCTACAGCCTGCCCGGCGCAACGGAGGAACAGATCATCCAAGCGGCCAAGCGCGCCCAAGCGCACGAGTTCATCATGGCGATGCCGGATGGGTACGCTTCGCAAGTGGGCGAGCGGGGCGGGCACTTGAGCGTGGGCCAGCGTCAACGGCTCGGCATTGCACGCGCGTTCCTGAAAAACGCGCCCATCCTGTTGCTCGACGAACCGACCAGCGCGCTCGACCCCACCACGGAAGCGGCGATTATGGAGACGATCAAAGATCTCATGCGCGGCCGCACCACCCTGATCATCACCCACCGCATCGCCACCGTGCATGACATGGAAAAAATCGTGGTGCTCAAAAACGGCACCGTCGTGGAACAAGGCACCGGGCCGGAACTGGTGGCCTGCGGCGGCGCGTATGCGGAGCTCTACCACTCGGCGAATTTGGGGTGAAGAGGTTTGTACGCAGATTGCGCAGATTATTTATTCACATGAACAAAAGCTCGTCCGATCGGCATTTCCCAAACACCCAAATTAAATTCCTCTTTTCCTGGTTTCCTGGCTTCCTGATTATAATTTCCTGATTCCTATGACCAATGTACTCCCCGACCGCACGATTGACCAAGATTGGTATCCCAAGCCGATCCCGGAGGGGATTGAATGGGGCGACGGCTGCTATTTTGAGACGACGCAAATCTTCCGGTTCTATCGGTCGCGTCACAAACCCGGCGTTGTGATCGGCTCCCATTCGTCGTGCTACTCCGGTTGCTCGTTTTCCATTGGCAAGGAGGGCAAGTGCACCATCGGCGATTACACGCTGCTCAACGGCGCGCTCATCATGGCCGAGGAGCTGATCGAGATCGGCAATTACTGCATCATTTCCTGGAACGTCGGCATCGCTGACAGCGATTTCCATCCCATCGACCCGGTGTTGCGGCACCAGGACGCCATGGCGCTCGCGCCGTTCGCGGAAGGCCGCCCCCCTCGCCCGCCCATCCGCACCGCGCCGGTGCGGATCAAGGACAACGTCTGGATTGGCATGGGAGCGATTATTCTGAAGGGGGTCACCATCGGGGAAAACTCCGTGGTCGCCGCCGGGGCCATCGTTACCAAAGATGTCCCCCCCAATGTCGTCGTCGCGGGAAATCCGGCGCAGATCGTGAAGCAGTTGGCGTAAAGGCAGAATGTCTCGCGCAAAGGGCGCGAAGGACGCAAAGGAATTTAACCTCGTTCCCAAGTTGTACTTGGGAACGCACTTTCCCGCGAAGTTGCACTTCGCAATCTTGCCATTTGTCCAAGCAAAGATTTCAAATGAGGCTCGCTACGCTCGCGATGAACCGGCAGTGCAACTGCCTGTATTATTGCGTTCCCAAGTGCAACTTGGGAACGAGAAGTGTGCGAAGTGTGCGGAGCGTGAGAAGCGTAACGAAAGGCGAAAAGCAGTTGGGGTGGAGCTTTGAAGCATGGGCGATTTTTAAGCTGTCTTTGCCTAGCGAACACGATATACGGGAGGCTTCAATCTGAGCCAATCCCCATGGATGTCCTAACCCTCGCCCGTTTACAATTCGCGTTCACGATTGGTTTTCACTACCTGTTCCCGCCGCTCTCCATCGGGCTCGGCTTGATGCTGGTGCTCATGGAGGGGACTTGGCTCACGACCAAGAATCCGTTGTACCACCAAATGGCACGGTACTGGACCCGCATTTTCGGGCTGGTGTTCGCCATCGGGGTCGCCACGGGGATTGTGATGGAGTTCGAGTTCGGCACGAACTGGGCGGTTTATTCCCGGTTCGTGGGGGATGTCTTTGGCAGCGCGCTCGCCTCGGAAGGCATTTTCGCGTTTTTCCTGGAATCGGGCTTCCTTGCGCTGCTCCTTTTTGGCTGGGATCGCGTCGGCCCCAAAACGCATTTCTTCTCCACCTGCATGGTGGCTTTCGGCGCGCATTTCAGCGCGGTCTGGATCATTGTGGCGAATTCGTGGCAGCAAACGCCCGCGGGATTTCACCTCGTCACTCACGCGGGGATCACCCGCGCGGAGATCACCGATTTTTGGGCGATGGTGTTCAATCCCTCCTCGATGGACCGGTTGATCCACACGGTCTGCGGCGCATGGCAGGCGGGGGCTTGGATGGTGGTGAGCGTGAGCGCGTGGTATCTGCTGAAAGGCAAACACCTCGACTTCGCCAAACGTTCGCTCCAGATGGGGCTCATCGTTGCCTTGGCGACATCGATTTTCCAGTTGTACACCGGACATGACAGCGCCGTGGGCGTGAGCCAGAATCAACCGGCCAAGCTGGCCGCCTTTGAAGCCCATTACCAAACGGCCCCGGCATCGCTTTATCTCTTCGGCTGGGTGGACGAAACGGGGCGCGAGGTCCGGTTCGGCCTAGCAATTCCCAAACTGCTGAGCTACCTGGTTTATGGAGATGGGAACAAGCCGGTGCGCGGCCTCAACGAGTTTGCGCCCGCCGATCGTCCGCCGGTAAACGTGGTATTCCAAACCTACCACGCAATGGTGGCCATCGGCTTGGGGCTGATCGGGCTGGCGCTTCTGAGCACCGTGCAATGGTGGCGCGGCAAACTCTTTGAACAGCGCTGGCTTTTGGGAATCCTTGTTCTCTCCGTGCTCGGGCCCCAGTTGGCAAATCAACTCGGCTGGGCCTCGGCGGAAGTCGGACGCCAGCCGTGGATTGTTTACGGGCTGTTGCGCACCTCAGACTCGCTTTCCAAAGTGGTGAGCGGTCAAGCGATCGTCACCTCGCTGATTTTATTTTCTCTGGTTTACGCGCTGCTCTTTGCCGTTTTCATCTTTCTTCTGAACCACAAAATCCAGCACGGGCCGGACGAGGCCGATCTTGTGCCTGTTGGCCCCTTGCGTAACGAGCCCCGCGCCGATGTTTAACGATATCCCTCTCTTGAACTTTGTCTGGTTCGCCCTGGTGGGCGTGCTGTTCACCGGCTATGCCATCCTCGACGGGTTTGACCTCGGTGTGGGCGCGCTGCACCTTTTCACCAAGACGGACGAGGAGCGCCGGATCATGCTCAACTCCATCGGCCCCGTATGGGATGGCAACGAAGTCTGGCTGGTCACCGGGGGCGGCGCATTGTTCGCGGCGTTCCCGATGGTCTATGCCACGGTGTTCTCCGGGTTTTACCTGGCGTTCATGCTGCTGTTGGTGGCGCTGATTTTCCGCGCGGTGGCCATCGAGTTCCGCAGCAAACAGCCGATGCGCTGGTGGCGGCAGATGTGGGATGTCGTTTTCAGCATCGGCAGCGTGCTCTCGGCTCTCTTGATCGGCGTCGCGCTGGGCAACATTATCTCCGGGGTGCCGCTCGATCCCGAAAAGGAGTTTGCGGCCAACTTTTTCCACCTGCTGCGCCCCTATCCGCTGCTCGTGGGTGTAACCACGGTGGCGCTGTTCGCCATGCACGGAGCGATCTATGCCGTGATGAAGACCGAAGGCGCACTGCACGAAAAATTGCGCGGCTGGGTCAACCGCTGCATCCTCGCTTTTGTATTCTGTTACTTCGCGGTGACTGTGGCGACGCTCCTTTACATTCCGCACATGACGGAGACGCTCAAAGCCCACCCATGGCTGTTCTTGATCGCCGTGTTCAATGCGCTTGCCATTGCCGACATCCCGCGTGAAATCAGCCTTGGGCGGGATTTCCTGGCGTTTCTCGCCTCGTGCGCTGCGATGATCGCGCTGATGGCCCTTTTGGGGATCGGGATGTTCCCGAACATGGTTTATTCACTCCCGAACCCGGAAAACAGCCTGAATGTGATTAATGCCGCCTCCTCCCAGAAAACGCTCTGGATCATGCTCATTGTGGCGATCATCGGCGTGCCGCTCGTGCTGGCCTACACGGCCACGATTTATTTTATTTTCCGCGGCAAAGTGAAGCTCGATCCCATGAGTTATTGAGCAACCCCGGTATTTTTCCGCTTTCTCGCGGCCGTTTCGCGGGTAATCTCCCTGGCATGACTTCACGTTCCGTTTCCGCCGCCGCCTTTGCCGAGGCCAAACGTTTCATCCCTGGCGGGGTCAACTCGCCTGTCCGCGCTTTCCGGGGGGTGGGAGGCGAACCTTTTTTTGTGCAGCGCGCCAAGGGCTCCCATATCTGGGACGTCGACGGCAATGAACTTATCGATTACGTGGGCACCTGGGGGCCTGCTATCCTGGGTCACGCGCCCGAGGTGGTGCTCTCCGCGATCCGCGAAACGGCGGCGCACGGCGTGAGCTTCGGCATTCCCAACCCGCTGGAAGTGGAAATGGCGCGCCTCATTTGCGAGTGGGTCCCAAGCATCCAGAAAGTCCGTATGGTCAACTCCGGAACGGAGGCCACCATGTCGGCGTTGCGCCTGGCGAGGGGGTTTACGGGGCGCGATAAAGTCGTCAAATTTGAAGGGTGTTACCACGGCCATGTGGATTCCCTGCTGGTGCGCGCAGGGAGCGGTGCGCTCACCCACGGCGAACCGGATAGCGCCGGGGTGCCGCGCGCCTTCGCCGACCTCACGATCACTCTCCCATTCAATGACCCGGAAGCCCTCCGCGCTCTTTTCAGCCGCGAAGGCCGCGAGATTGCCGCCGTGATTTTGGAGCCGATTCCCGCCAACGCCGGGCTCTATTTTGCGCAACCCGGCTTTCTGGAGGAACTCCGGCGGCTTTGCACCGAATACGGGGCGCTCCTGATTTTCGATGAGGTGATGACCGGGTTCCGGGTGGCCCGCGGCGGCGCACAGGAACTTTTCGGAATCACGCCCGATCTTACCGCGCTTGGAAAGGTGATCGGCGGCGGGCTGCCCGTGGGAGCCTTCGGAGGCAGGGCCGACATCATGGACCGCCTCTCGCCCGATGGGCCAGTTTACCAAGCCGGGACGCTCTCGGGCAATCCGCTCGCGATGGCGGCGGGGCTCGCGCAGTTGCGCGAGCTTGAGCGCGTCAACGGTTGGGCGCGCCTGGAACAACTCGGGGCGTTGCTCGAAGAAAACATCCGGGAAGCGCTTCAGCGCCAGGGTCGCCCCATGGCCTTTCACCGAGTCGGCTCGATGTTCTGCCTCTTCTTCACTCCCGGCCCCGTCCTCAATC
Organism: uncultured Spartobacteria bacterium; assembly: GCA_903928175.1. GTDB lineage: Bacteria > Verrucomicrobiota > Verrucomicrobiia > Chthoniobacterales > Chthoniobacteraceae > UBA695. Next base: position 8,845 of record CAIYQA010000089.1, read on the forward strand.
TCGCCGATGCCCAGCGGAGCGACCGCGCGGCGTTCGCCCGCTATTTCCATTCCTGTCTGGAAGCAGGCGTCTATTTTGCCCCTTCGCAGTTTGAGACGGGCTTCATCTCCCTGGCCCATACAGAAGCTGACATTGTGGAGACCGCGCGCATCGCAGCGGAATCTCTCTAAGCCTCTCCCGGCAGCGGCGGAAGTATTGTCCCATCCGGGACAAAGCGGCAGGCGAGGTTTGCCCACGCCTATTTTTTCCCGGTCTGCTCTGAGGGAATGCACGATTTAGGGAGCGGTGGCACCGGCACTTTGCAACCCGCTCCAATGATTTTGGATTGGGGTCCAAAGCACCATGCCTTGGGGAAGCATCCCGCAAACCGATGCTTTCCGATGAAGGAGTGCGGCACAACAGAAACAACCAAAGGATTGAGGGAGGGGAGGACATGGAAAACAGCAAAACTCGGCTTCTGGAAAAGCTTGCCTCAGGCGAAGCTCACGTCGCGGTCATCGGGCTCGGCTATGTCGGCCTGCCGCTGGCGGTCGTGTTTGCGGAGTCTGGTTACCGCGTCACCGGCATCGACCTGGACGAGCGCAAAGTGAACGCCATCAATTGCGGCAGTTCCTATATCGATGATGTGAGCCAGCGTTCCGTGCAGGACCTTGTCTGCCAGCACAAGCTCTCGGCCACATCGGATTTTTCGGTGATTGCGCAATGCGACGCCGTCTCGATCTGCGTCCCCACCCCGCTGCGCAAAACGGGCGACCCGGACATTTCTTACATCGTCAGCGTGACCGAGCAGCTCGCCAAATACCTGCTTCCAGGCATGGTGGTGGTGCTGGAATCGACCACCTACCCCGGCACAACCCTGGAGATCGTTCTGCCGCTGCTCTCCAAGAGCGCGCATCGGCTGAAAGTAGGCGAGAATTTCTTCCTCGCGTTTTCCCCGGAACGGGTCGATCCCGGCCGCACGGACTGGACCACACGCACCACACCCAAAGTGATCGGCGGCATCACGCCGGATTGCCTGGAAGTCGCAAAGGCTTACTATGGCAGGGCCATCGACACGCTGGTGCCCGTCTCCTCCACCGAGGCGGCGGAGATGGTCAAGCTTCTGGAAAACACTTTCCGCGCGGTGAACATCGGCCTTGTCAATGAAGTGCTTTTAATGTGCGACCGGCTCGGGCTCGACGTATGGGAGGTCATCGACGCCGCGGCGAGCAAGCCGTTTGGTTTCATGAAGTTCACCCCGGGGCCCGGCCTGGGCGGCCACTGCATCCCGATCGATCCGCTCTACCTTTCGTGGAAGTTGCGGACGCTCAACTACACAGCCCGTTTTATCGAACTCGCCAGCGAAGTGAACACCAGCATGCCCCGCTACTGGGCACAAAAAGTCCAGGACGCGCTCAACGAAGCGGGCAAACCGCTGAAAAGCAGCAACATTCTCGTGCTCGGCGTGGCTTACAAGAAGGAGGTGGGGGATGTGCGCGAGTCTCCCGCATTGGATATCATCCACGACCTTGCGCAAAAAGGGGCTGTGGTTCAATACCACGATCCGCACGTCGCCACACTTTCCCATGACGGTGTTGAAATGTCCGGCGTGAGCGATCTGCCTGCGGCATTGTGCGAAGCGGACTGCGTGGTGATCGTCACCGATCACTCGGTTTATGACTGGGAGGAAATCCGCAAAAGTTCGCCCCTCCTGGTGGACACCCGGCGGGCTCTGGCGCAGGCGCTCCCGCAGCCGAACCCGGGCCCGGAGCAGCCTCAGGAGCCGGCGATCCAAGACTAGGCAGAACTGTCCAAGGCAAATTTGGACTGCGTCCAAAAGAGACACTCTCCCCGAAATGGACACAGGCGACCATGAATATAAAGAGTCAACCGACTCCCATCGGAAGCCTGGGCAAAAACGGGGAGGCAGAACATGGAGAGTCATAAGAAAACCAAACCCGGTGCGCAACGCAGCGAGCGCAAGGCCATGAGGAATACGGAAAATAACGAACGTCCCGTGAGCGGGAAAGTGGTGGCGACCTACCAGGTGCCGAACGCATTTTCAACTCCGGAGGCACCGGAGGGATCAGCGCGAGCGGCGGAGGCGGCGGACGGCTTCCAATTCCCCCGCTGGAAACGCGCGTTGGATTTGACGTGTATCACGCTCGCCCTCCCCTGCTGGCTGCCACTGATGTTTCTGGTGGCCTTGGGCATCCTCCTTGTTTCGCCCGGGCCGATCCTTTATCGGCAGGAGCGCATCGGCTATCGGGGCAGGCGTTTTCGGTGTTTGAAATTCCGGAGCATGAAGACCAATGCCGAGACCCGCATCCATGAGCGTTACCTGGAACACCTCATGCACAGCGACCGCCCGATGACCAAGCTGGATGCAGGGGGAGACCCCCGGCTGATTCCTTTTGGACAGATTCTCCGGGCAACAGGGCTCGACGAATTGCCGCAAATTTTCAATGTCCTGCGCGGAGAAATGAGCTTGGTGGGACCGCGCCCCTGCACCCCTGCGGAGTTCGCCAACTATGGAGTGTGGCAGCGCAGACGCATCCACGCCCCCCCGGGACTCACGGGGTATTGGCAGGTGAACGGAAAAAACGAAACCACTTTCAGCGAGATGATTGCAATGGACATTCATTACGCCGGCCACATGTCCCTCGGGATGGATCTCTGGATTATGTTCAAGACGATTCCGGCCATCATACGACAGGTCGTTGGATCACGAATGGCACCGTCAACCGATGGAACCAAGCAAAACTGCTCATGATGCCGAACCACTGAACAGGGGCCGTGCGAATCCAAGGAGAAACTATGGGGGAACCTATTTCAGTAGGCGTGGTGGGATGCGGGTATTGGGGGCCGAACCTCATCCGCAATTTCAAGTTGCTGCGCAAATGCCGTTTGAAAACCATGTGCGATGCCAGCGAAGAGCGGCTCAGGCACTTGAGAACCTTGTATCCCGATGTCGAGGGGGTGACCGACTATTGCAACCTGCTCCAGGACCAAACGCTGGATGCCATCGTGGTCGCGACTCCAGTCAAATACCACTACCCGATCGCCAAGGCCAGCCTGCTCTCCGGAAAGCATACGTTCATTGAGAAGCCGATGGCCTCGACCTCCGCCGAGTGCGAGGAATTGATCGAGATCGCGGAACGCAACGGCCTCGTGCTCATGATCGGCCACACGTTTCTGTATTCCTCGCCTGTGCGCAAGATCGTCGAGATTGTGCAGAACGGAGACATTGGCGAGATTCGCTATATTAATTCGCGGCGCTTGAACCTGGGCCTTTTCCAAAAAGACATCAATGTGGCCTGGGACCTGGCGCCGCACGACATTTCCATCATCCTGCACGTCCTGGGCGACTCTCCGCTTTCGGTAAACTGCCAGGGCAATGCGAATGTCACCAACGGCATCGAAGATGTGACCAACATGTCGATGACGTTCCGCAACAAACGCTTCGCCACCATCCAAAGCAGTTGGCTTGAGCCGAGGAAAATCCGCGAAATGACCATTGTGGGAACCCGCAGGATGATTTTATACGATGATGTTCAGACCCTCGAAAAAATCCGCATCTACGACGTGCGGGTGGACCGCCCGCCGCATTACGATACGTTCGCGGATTTCCACTACTCCTACCATTACGGCGACAGCTACATTCCCAAGCTCGCCCAGGAGGAGCCGCTGAAAACCGAATGCCAGCATTTTCTCGACTCGATTGAAGCAAAGACCCAGCCGCTCACAGGCGGGCGGGCCGGGCTTGAGATGGTACGGATTCTGGAAGCCTCTTCCCAATCGCTGCGCCAAAACGGCGCTCCCGTATTTCTCGCACCGACCCAGGAAGGGCAGAACGGGGTCGCCGCCAAACAAAACGCCGAATGCGTATGAGCACCCAGCTGCCCTTGACTTTCCAGCGCATCGCGCCCGACGTCCGCCTCGGCAGAAACGTCCGGATTTTTGCGTTCGTGAATCTTTACGGCTGCGAGATCGGGGATGAGACCAAGATCGGCGCCTTTGTGGAAATCCAAAAAGGGGTCACAGTGGGCGAACGGTGCAAAATTTCCAGCCACACTTTCATTTGCGAAGGAGTCACCATTGAGTCCGCAGTGTTTATCGGCCACGGGGTGACTTTCATCAACGATCGGTATCCCCGCGCCACCAATGCAAGCGGGGAACTCCAG
>CAIYQA010000090.1 GCA_903928175.1 uncultured Spartobacteria bacterium
CGCCGCCGACGTGGGCGTGGACGGTACGATCAAGGTGGTCGACGAGCTCGAGCAGCGCTGCACCGCGAAGAAGATCGAGACCCGCGAGCCGTTCATGGACGAGCTCGCCGAGGTGATCGCCGGCGTGCTGCGGCCGGAGGATCCCGAGGCGCAGAGGATCGACGTCACGGCGCAGCCCGCGGTGATCCTCATGGTCGGCGTCAACGGCACCGGCAAGACGACCACCACGGCCAAACTCGCCTATTACCTCAAATCCAAGCGCCACAGCGTCCTTCTGACGGCAGCCGATACCTTCCGTGCCGCCGCCATCGAGCAACTCGGCGTCTGGGCGGAACGGCTCGGCGTGGAGATGATCAAGGGCCAATACAACGCCGATCCCGCCGCCCTCTGCTACGATGCCTACACCGCCGCCGAGCGCAAAAACACGGAGTTCCTCCTCTGCGACACGGCGGGCCGGCTCCACACGAAAACCAACCTGATGGCCGAGCTGACCAAGATCAAAAAAACGCTCGCCAAACACGACCCCGAGGCTCCGCATGAGACTTGGATCGTCGTCGATGCCACCACCGGCAGCAACGCCCTCCAGCAGGCGCGCGAATTTCACCAGGCCATCGGGCTCACCGGCGTGATCGTGACCAAGCTCGACGGCAGCGGCAAAGGCGGCACCGTGATTGCCATCCAGAACGAACTCGGCCTGCCCACGCGCTTCATTGGCACCGGTGAAAAGCTCGAACAACTCGAACCGTTCAACGGGCGCGAGTTTTTGGAACGGATGATTTAGGGAATTCAAGTTGCTTATACGAGAGATGCTCTGATAACAAAGCAACCCGTATGATCAACTACCTCAAAACTGCCGTCGAAGCGGCACGCGCGGCGGGCGTCCTCCTGAAGCAAAACTTTGGCCAGGCCTTGGACGTCAACTCCTTCGAGGCTCACGACATCAAGCTCGACCTCGACGTGCGCTCCCAGGATCTGATCACCGGCATCCTTCTGGACCGCTATCCCGACCACGCCATTTACGGCGAAGAAGGCATCGCGGGCAACGCCGACAGCCCCTACCAATGGATCGTCGATCCCATTGACGGCACCGTGAACTATTTCTACGGCATCCCCCATTTCTGCATCTCCATCGCCCTGCGCAAAGAGGGCCAAATGCTCCTCGGCGTCATCCTCGACCCGATGCGCAACGAGCTCTGGGAAGTCGTCGCGGGCGGCCCCGCCCTGCTCAATGGCCAGCCGATTCACGTGAGCACTCGCGCCAAACTCTCAGACGCCGTGCTTTCCGTCGGCTTCGCCAAAGCCAAATCGACCATCGATGCCGGGTTGCCTCTTTTTGAAAAAATGGTTTACCGCGCCCGCAAATGCCGCCTCATGGGCAGCGCCGCGCTCGACCTCGCCTATGTCGCCACGGGTCGGCTGGATGCTTATATCGAATCCGCCGTGAGCCTGTGGGACATCGCCGCAGGGCAGTTGCTCGTGGAAGCCGCCGGAGGCAAATGCGAAGCCAAGCCGCATCCCGAGCATGCCGACAAGATCGCGATCCTCGCCTCCAACGGCATCATCGACTTGAACGTCGATTAAACGCATTTCAATCTCGCGCAAGGGACGCAAAGAGAGAAAGGAATTTTATCCCTTTGCGTCCTTTGCGCTCTTTGCGCGAGACCTTCTGTCAAATTTAGGATAACAACAGACTATGAACCTCGTTGGCATCGGTTACGACATCCACGCGTTTGCCTCGCTAGAAGCGCAGCGCAAACTCATTCTGGGCGGCGTTGAAATTGCGCATCCCGTGGGGCTCGACGGCCACTCGGACGCCGATGTGCTCTGCCATGCTATTGCCGACGCTGTCCTTGGAGCCATTGGCGAAGCCGACATCGGCCACCATTTCCCCAACACTGACGAAACCTTGCGCGGCATGTCGAGTTTGGAGATCGTCCGGCGCAGCGCGCAGCTTGTGGCGCAACAAGGCGGCCGCATCATCAATATCGATAGCACCCTCCTCTCCGAAGCACCGAAAATCGCCCCTCACCTCTCCGCCATGCGCGCGAACCTGGCAGCGGCATTGGGCATCGAGGCAAAACGGGTCGGCATTAAAGCCACGACCAACGAACGCCTCGGCTCCATTGGCCGCAAGGAAGGCATCGCCGCAATGGCCGTGGCGAATGTGGAAATATAAGCAACGAGGCTGCCCCGCTAGATCGAATGCTCTTTTTGAGAGCTGCGCAGATGGACCGTCTTGTGGTCCAGATCATGCGTGGCCTGAATACGACGCACGGTCTTGCTGCGAGCTCTCATAAGGATGGAATGGGTAATGGCCGTTTTGCCGATAAGCTTCACTCCGGGCAAAAGCGCGCTATCGGTGACGCCGGTTGCGCAAAAGATCGCGCTATCTCCGGGGACGATTTCCTCGGCGTTGTAAACGCGCAGGAGTTCCTGCCCGGTCAGGCCTGCACCAAGCTCCGCCTTTTCTGCCTCGTTGCGGAACCACATCCGCATCTGGAGGTCGCCGCCGAGCGCCCGGAGCGCGTTGGCCGTGAGCACCCCTTCGGGCGAACCGCCGATGCCGACGTAAAGATCGATGCCCGAGTCCGGCAACGATGGCGCGACCGCCGCTGTGATGTCCCCATCGGCAATCATCCGCAGGCTGGCCCCGGCTTTGCGCACCTGGTCCACAAAGATCTCGTTGCGCGGACGGTCCATTACCTGCACGACAATTTCCGCCATGCGTTTGCCAAGCGCGCACCGTAACAGCATCAGGGTTTCGTTCAACGGCGCATCGAGCAGTGAGTGGCCCATCTTTTCAGAATCCACCATTGCCTTGACGCGCGGGCCGTAGGCAATCTTGTGGCAGTAGAAGCTCGGGATATTGTGCATCTGCGATTTCCCCTCGTCCGTCTGCGAGGCGGCGATCACGGAAATCGAATTGGCCATCCCCTTGGAAATATTCGTGGTGCCGTCAATAGGGTCCAGCGCAATATCGAAACGAGGCGCGCCCTGTTTCCAAGTGCCCAGGCGGTCCCCAAGGAAAATACCCGGAGCTTCGTCCTTGATCCCCTCGCCGATCACCACTTCTCCGCAAATGTTCACCAGATCGAACACGCCATAAATCGCGTCACAGGCTGCGGCATCGGCGGCCTCTTTATCTCCGCGCCCTATCCAATGCATCGCATGGAGCGCCGCGTTTTCAGTGGCTCGGACAAATTCAAATTCAATCGTTCTTTCAGGATCGTGCAGCATGAGTATTTATCGGGGATGATTCGTTTCCCGGTCCTTCAAATCGCTGAGGTGCAGGTTGAGCGCGCGCACCGAAATCCATATCTCCGCGAGCGACAACCCAAGCGAGGCAAGCATCAAGAGCAGGCTGAGGGCGAAAATCCATTTCCCCGCCGCGATCCAGCCTGCAAAAAGCGCGAACATGCAAACAACGCAAAAGAAGAGACTCGTAATGCCCGCCGCCTGCATGTGCTTGATCAACTCCACCCGGTAGCGCAGATTCTCGATCTGCCCTTTGAGAATGGCGTTCGGATCGCTCTTGTATTTGTCGTGAAGGCTGCGGATCAGGTTCGCCAGCGTCACAAACCGGTTTGTGTAAGCCAGCAGGAGCAGGGAGACCGCCGGGAACAGAAGCGCCGGGGTGCCCAGGGTGATTCCGAGTGGATTCGAGTCAATCATGAAACGTTAAGATTATGCAGGCGTCCGCCGAAAAGCAAACCGTCAAAAATCCGCTTCCGGCGCACCTTTTGGATGGAAATTTTCGCCCCGCTCCGGTTGAGTGAGGAATTCCCATCTCACGCGGTTCTTTCCGGGGGACCGCAACGCACCATGAAAAACTATCTCGTCACCATCGGCCTCGAAGTCCACGTCCAGCTCAAGACCCGCAGCAAAATGTTCTGCGGCTGCCCGGTGGAATTCGGCGCGGAACCCAACGCCCACACCTGCCCCGTCTGTCTCGGCATGCCCGGCGCGCTGCCGGTGATGAACCACCAGGCGCTCAAGATGACCGCGCTCACGGGGTTGATGCTCGGCTGCGAAATCCCGCCCGTGTGCAAGTTCGACCGCAAGCATTACTTCTACCCGGACATGCCCAAGAACTACCAGATTTCGCAGTATGACCTCCCGCTCTGCCTCGGCGGCGGCGTTCTTTTGCACGATCTGGCCTACCCCAAGGACGCCCAGAAGAGCATCGTCCACCCGAATAAGACCGTGCACCTGACGCGCATTCATCTGGAGGAGGACGTGGCCAAGAGCTTCCACTTTGATGGCGCCACCGGCATTGATTTCAATCGCGCAGGCACGCCGCTCATGGAGATCGTCAGCGAACCGGAAATCCACTCCCCCGAAGAGGCGTTCGCCTACCTGACAGCCCTCAAACAAATCCTCATCTACGGCAACGTGAGCGATGCCGACATGGAAAAAGGCCAGCTCCGGTGCGACTGCAACGTCTCCGTGCGCCCCGAGGGCCAGGTGGAATACGGCACGAAGATCGAGATCAAAAACATGAACACGATCTCCGGAGTGCGACGCGCGCTCGCCTTTGAGATTGAGCGGCAGATTGAGATTGTCAGCCAAGGCGGCAAACTCCTTCAGGAAACCCGCCGCTGGGACGACGCCTCGGGCCAGACCCACCTTATGCGCATTAAGGAGAGCGCCCACGACTACCGCTATTTCCCGGACCCCGACCTGCTGCCCGTGCGCACGGAAGCGATCGTCGCCGAAGTCCAGCCGCTCGTTCCCGAGCTGCCCGCGCAGAAGCGCGCCCGGTTCACCGCGCAATACGGCGTGAGCGATTACGACGCCGGGGTGCTCGCCAACGACCTCCCGCTCGCCGCCTACTTTGAGGCCGCAGCCGCAAATGCCCGCAAGCCGAAAAACGTCGCCAATTGGATTCTCAACGAACTGCCCAATTTCCTGACCGCCGCCGGGCTCGGCATTGAAGCGTGCCCCATCTCCGCCGCGCACCTCGACGAACTCATCAACGCCATCGACGACGGGAAGATCAGCGGCAAACAGGGCAAGGAAGTCTTCGCCGAAATGTTCGCCACCGGCAAACCGGCCACGGTCATTATCGAAGAAAAGGGCTTGAAGCAGGAGAGCGACCAGGGAGCCATCGAAGCGCTGTGCGATCAAGCCATCGCCAACAGCGCGAAAGCCGTCGCCGAATACAAGAGCGGCAAACTCGCCTCCATCAATTTTATCAAAGGCCAGGTGATGAAGCTCTCCCAAGGCAAAGCCAATCCTGTGGTGGTGGGCGAGGTGCTGGCGCGGAAATTGGCGGAGTAGGTAAGAGCTAGTGTAGTGTACACGAAATAGATGGTCGCTACTTACCATTGATGTAAGATGACGGGCATGCCTCGCCCCATCATTGCCCTCGAACTCGACAGCATCCATCGCTACGCCCTGAATAGGATCGTCCGAGCGGAGACGTCTTCCCAACGCTCTGTCTCGGGCGCATAACTGATATTGGATTGC
>CAIYQA010000091.1 GCA_903928175.1 uncultured Spartobacteria bacterium
ATCTCGGATTTCTTCGCTTCAAGTAATTGGGTTTAGAGCAACTCGCGAAGAAGATTTCCGAATCACCAGCGCTTTCATGGGGAGGAACGGAGCCCCTTTCTGGACTTTTCGGCATCGGGCGGGTAACTCAATGGTATGAAATTTGCAATGCCCACTTTCCGACCGGTTCACGCCGTGCTGCTGGCTGCCTTGCTGGTGTTCCTCTGGAACAGCAATGAGTTGGCTTCCATCGAACGCGAGAGCGCGCCAGCGGTTGCGGAGCTGAAGGCGTCGAATCCGGGCGGCGGGCAGGGGAGGGCCGGGATGGATTATTTTCTCCACGAATACATGAGCGCTCCTTTTGGGAAGGCCATCGGCATGTCCGAGCGCCAGTTGCAGCTTTGCCACCATCTTTTCACGCTGGTTCCGGCCTACCAGTCGGCTCTGGTGTGGCGCAATCGCGCGCTCTTGTTCGGGTTGGGCAGTTTGTTGTTTCTGGCGTTGAAACGCTACGTCGGCCCGGCTGGGCGGAAGCTGCATTTCTCCGATCTGCGCAATGCCGCGTTGCGGTATCTGCGACGGATCGCCACCGCGGCGAGCCCGCTGGTTTCGCGGATGCAGGAGCGGGCTGCGCAAAAGCGCGGCTGGGGAGCGCCCCGCGCCGTCCATAATATCGTTGCGTGCCCCGAGTGCCGCCAGCAATTGCGCGTTCCGGTCGGCAAAGGCCGCATCCGGGTCACTTGCTCTGCGTGCGGAGCGCGGTTTGAAAGCGTGACGTGAGCGCAGCTACGACGCTTTTTGTTTTTGGGCCCAGGCGTCCCCCATCTCGGCAAGGGTTTCGTTCTGCAATACGTTTTCAATGACTGGAAAAACCAAGCGTTCCTCGCTGGTAAAGTGATCGCGGGACGCTTGCAATGCTTTTTCCAGCAGATGCCGCGCTTCGGATAACCTCTTGGCGGAGGCTGCGGCTTTGAAGAAGCGATTGATCTCGTGGTGTTCGTGGTGCAGTTGCTTGAGTTTGCCTTGGTGCTCCAAGGCATGATCGAGGGTTATATAAACCAGGTTGTCCTCCGTGTCGGCGTGGTCGCCGAGGAGTCCTTCCACCAAGCGCGCGAGCCGCGTCACCTCTTCTGCTGTTTCGATTTCCGGCAGGAGCTTTTCGACTTGTTCAAACACAGTCAATAACAGCCTGTGTTCCAGGGTTAAGGCCTCGGTGATTTTGATCATAATCTGGGGTTGCTGCTGCAACTTCGCCCAGAAACGAGAGAATGCAACCTGGAAATGCTGGAATATTACTCCGCCCTAGCGGGCCCGCAGCAGCTTGGCCGGATTGCCCCCGACAATGGTTTCCGGCGCGACGTCCCTGGTCACAAGGGAACAGGCTCCGACCACGGCGCGATCGCCGACACTGATTCCCGGCATGAGGAAGGCCCGGGCCCCGACAAAAACATCCGCGCCGATGGTGATTTTCGCCACTTGCAGCGGGAGTTTCGGGTCGTTCAGATCGTGCGTGCCCGTGCAGAGATAAGCCTCCTGGGCAATGACGGTGCGCGCGCCGATTTCAATTTCCCCAAGCGTGTAGGCGTTGGCGCGGTCGCCCAGGCAGGCGCGGTCGTGAAGGGTGAGATTCCAGGGGATTTGGATGCGCGCCCGCTGATGCACAAAAGGCAGGCCGTGAATTTTCGCCCCAAAACATTTGAGCCAGAACAGACGCCAACGATTCAGGGGCTTCGGGGTCCACCCGCAAAACAGAGCCCAGCAGCCATCCCACAACAGCATGCCGACCCGTTCCCAGAGGGTCCATGGGGATGCGTAGGCGTGCGCTTGATTAAAGGTTTTCACGACGGTTTGCCAGCGTTTGAAACAATGCCAGATATTGGGCGGACTGGCGCGCGAGGTCAAAATGATCTTGAGCGAATTGTCGGCACGTCTGCCGGAGCGGATTGCCCGATTGGACGGCGCACAAGGCGGTATCGAGAGCCGCCGCGAAGCTCTCCGCATCGAAGCGATCCGCCAGCCAGCCGGTCTGCCCCGCTTTGACCATCTCCGGCACGCCGCCCGTGGCGTGCGCAACAACGGGAGTGCCGCAAGCAAAAGCCTCTGCGACAGTATTGGGTAGGTTATCCACCGGCGCCATGTGCAGGAAAAGGTCCGCTGCGGAGTAGATGATGGCTTTCATCCTGTCGCTGGAGATATAGCCGAAATGGGTGTGATGGACATTGGGCAAATCGATTGCGGGTGGGGAATGGCCCAGCGTGACGAGTTGCAGCGGGCGCGATTTCGCAGCGGCGAGCACGCCATCCAGAAGACCGCCCCCTTTGCGGCGCTCCTTGAGATAATCGGCGACCATCAGGATCGTGGGCATCCCAGGCAGCAACCCGAGGGCTGTGCGCGCGGCCTGCATATCGACCGGGTGGTAGAGGGCGAGATCGAGGCCGTTGGCAATGGCTTGGACTTGGTTCGTTTTCCAGATGCCGCGTGCGGCTTGCGAGGCCATCCAGCGGGAAGGGCAGATGGCGGTAATGTTGGGATAAGTTTCCAGGACCCGCTTCTTCTCAGCCCACGCGGCAGCGATGCGTTTGGGTTCGAGCGCCGGATATTCGCGCGGTGTGGGGCAGGCGGCATCGCATCCCGAGGTGAATTTTTCGCAGTCGTAGTTGTAGCAGCACCGCCCCGTCATGCTCCACATATCGTGGAGCGTCCAGGCGACCGGGGCGCGCAGGGCACACTCTTCAACGAGCTCGATGTCCCACTTCGCTTTGTGCAGGTTGTGGATGTTGATGAGGTCCGGCTTGAGATGCTCGATCCAATAACGCAATTGCCTGCGGCTGCCGAAATTCACCAAGGTTTCCGCAAGCCGTTCGCCGCGGAACGAGGCGGCGAGCGTTGCGATGCCTTCCAAGCGTTTGCCCGGCGAGAGGAGGAATTTTTCCTGCCCGGGCGCACCGCCATCCATACTGCCGACCCCGCGCACGCAATCGGCTCCGAGGCTGATCAATCCCTGCGTGAGGCGCTGGCATGCGATGGCCGCGCCACCCGTCGTTTCGAGGTCGGAAAGGATCAGGATTCTCATCGGTGTATTGCCGCAAGCTCCATTACAGGGTTTTCCCGGCGCTGGCAAGCCTGGCCCTTGCGGAACCGGATGGGGCGGGCTGTGTCTGCGACGCAATCATGGATTGGGCTTCGCGATCTTAAAGATATTTTTTTTCAACGCCCCGCCCAGAATCCTGGCGTGGTTCCAGAGGCTTTGAGGAAAAGGCGCGCGCAGCAGGAACACGGTGCGGAACGTATGCCGATCCGCCGCCACGTTCCGCACGATTTTTCGCGGAAAGGAAAGTTTTCCCAGGGAGCGCGCGGGAATCTGCCTTGCGGAGGATCCCCATACATGAGTGGTCTCGCCGGAAAACCCGATGTTTTCCACGAGATTCACGGAGGGGTAGGTCGCAAGTCCGCCGTGGCCCCAGCATGTCAGCATCCAGGAGTAATCCCAAGTATTCGGCCGGGTTTCCGGCGAGGTGAGCGAATCGAAAATGGGCGACCAATAGGCGCGCTCCTCGGGGGAATCGAAGAGACGTTCGATCCGGGCGCGCTGCTCGGGGTTTTTCCAGCAGGCTCCCTCCTTGTCGCTGAGTTGCCAGGCCCGCCGCCAGGTGGCCCAACCCCAGATGTGGTTGTATTTGCTGAAATAAAAACTGCGGGTTGTCCGCCTCCGCCATCCCTGGTCGTTGTTTGCCCCGATGTGCATGATCCGGGGTTCGTCGCGGTAGCGCTCCAGCAATGTTTCGCAATAGCGGAAGAACGAGGAACCGGGCAGGCAGTCATCTTCAAGAATGATCGCCTCCTCGACGACCGAAAAGGCCCAGTCCAAGCCGGAGTTGACGCGTTCCCGGCAGCCCATGTTTGCCTCGGCGTAGTTGGTGAGCACTTCGCACGGCCAGTCCACCCCCTGCGTGATGATCGCGCGCGCTTGCGCCACCCGCTCGGCGTCGCCGGGAATATGGGCGCGCGGTCCATCGCATACCACAAGAAGTTGCGGTGGTCGCGCCTGCCGGATGCGTTCAAACACGCGGCGGGTCGGTTCCGGGCGGTTGAACACAAGAAATACGACGGGTGTTTTCATTCGGCTCAAGCTGCGGTGCGGGAGGGCCATTTCGGCCATTTGAGCAGGCCCCGGTTTTCCAGCCGCCAAAGGGCGTAAAGCAACCGTTTGTAAAGAGTGCTGATCTGCGCGTAATGAATGGCCAGATATTTGAGCCCGCCTTGCATGTGCAGATTGTATAAAAAGACTTTCTCGCCCGTTGCCTCGCGGATCGCGTAGGGCATTCCATTTTCAAAGGAAATTTTTTTGAGCCCGTTCTCGCCGACGCACCCCTCCAGGTCGTTGAAAGCACCGTCGATGCAAGGATTGCCTTCGTTCACCCGGATGTAATGGAATTTCCCCGAATCGCGCAGGAACCCCATGAAATCCATTTCGCAAATGCCAAAGGAGGGGTCGATTGCCTTCTTGCGCTCCCACAATTTCTGGAGGCGCTCGCGGCCTTCCCCGTCGCGGTAAGCTGCAATCATACTTTCGCAAATGGAATCGCAGACTTTTGGGTTCAGGAACAGGAAGCCCGCCGAAACGGTTTCGTGGTTGTCGATCGGAAAGCTGGTTCCGGTGAAGTCGCACTGGTAGGCGGCGTTCAACTCCTCGACGGATTTGTAGAGGAGGACATCCGAGTCCACATAAAGGAGCCGGTCCAGGGAATACATCTCGAACATCGCGCGCAGGGCGAAGAATTTTTCGAAGATGACCGACGCGTAACTTTCCGAATAGCTGCTGTAATTGACAAACACCGAACGAAATTCGAGCGCGCCGTATTTTTCGGCGTGGGCGAACGGGAAATGATGAACGCCGGGCAGCAGGGCCCAGGGTCCGATCCTGTCGCTGATGATGAAAATGCGTTTGCAGCCGACGGCCTTTGCCTGCGCGATGCACGCGGTCACAATCGTTTGCGAAGGGCCGTTGTGGAAGAAGACCACGGGGATATCCGCGGCGGCGGTCTGTTTCATGGGGTTACGTCATTGAAGCAGTTGCAGGCGTGGGGCGCACGTCCTTCCGTGCAATTTTTTTCAGGACCCATTTCCCGAGTTCAATGCTCGGAATTTCCACCCAACGATAAAACAGGCCCGAGAAGGTCAAGATGACTCCGCAGAAGCCCAGCAAACAAAAAAGGAGGAAGAGGAAAGTAACGTGGTAAGAGGCGGTCGCATCCCGCAGATAGTGCGAGCAAGAGTTCAGCAACGGCTGATTCAAAAGATAAACGCTGTAGCTGATGATGCCGATCCTGGAAAGCATCGTGGACACAAGGGTGGGTTTCGAGGCGGGAAGGTCGGGGCGGGACAACATGTGTGAAATGAATTTCGTGGTTGCCAGCGCGGCAAAGACAAAGGTGAACTCCTCAAAGGGCCGCAGGAAGTTCGTAAACAATATCGCGGCGGGGAAAATCCAGAACGGGATGCGGGCCAGGAAGAGCGGGCGCCGGTTCAGATAGTCATCTGCCAGCTTCGCTCCGACTGCCCAGCTAAACCAGTAATACAGCGGAGAACTGTGCAAATAGTTTGGAATGCAGTAAAAGTACACCGTGCCGCGAAGCGCCAACTCCACCACTCCCGGCACCAGCAAGCCGATTCCCCAGCCGTACCGCCTGACGAGGAGCAAAAGCAGCGGATAGATGAGATAGAGTTGCGCCTCGATCACGATGCTCCAGAACGAGGGATTGATGCCGTAAAACAAGCGCACGTCGATATGGTGCACCATGAAGAAATGGCTCCAGAACTGGACGACATCGGACGGCAATCCCATGTTCAATTTCGTGTCCGGAAGCAGAAAGGCGAAGAAAAGAACGGCGGCCAGAAAGGGGGGATAAATCCGGAAGAATCGCCGCACAAAAAAATGCTTAAAATCTTTCGGCTTCGATTTTTCGTAGCTCAAGTGAATGCAGAATCCGCTCACCGCAAAGAACACGGCAACCCCCGCCCAGCCCAGCGTCAACGGCAGGAAAGGCAGAAAATGCGGAGGCGTGTCGTGGAAGTCGCGGAAGAAGCGCCTCCAATGCAGTTGCCCCATGCCGCCGCATCCGGCACTGAGCGCATGGTAGGACATCACCATCAGGATCGCGACCCCGCGAACGGCATCCAGGAACGCAATGTGATTTGCCGGGGGCGCGGTGGGCTTGGTTTCAGGCTGCATCATAATTTCGCCTGTGGAGGCCGGTGGGACAGCGTATGAAGGACGTAATTCAAACATTTGCGCGCATGAGGCGCAAGACCGCTTCGGAAACAGGCGATGAGGGCATGGCGCAGGGCCGTCGCGGGGTGGCCGCCTTCGATTGCCCAAAGGGCCCACATGCTGTTTTGCGCTCCGGGTGCGGCGACCTGCGCTGGCGCAAGCGGCGATTCCAGCGCGGGGAGACTCCACCGCTGCCGGTGCTCTGCCAGGCATTGCAGCATGAGCTCCCGTTGGATTTGGTGTTTCTTGGAATTGGTGCTGGCCTGGTGCTGGCGGTAAATGAGGAGAACCTCGGGCACATTGCCCAATTCCCCTTCGTCCAGGAGCCGGAAAAAGAGATCGAAATCTTCCACGAGATTGTATTGCTGCCGGTACCCGCCCACGCGTTCCAAAACATCCCGGCGCGCCATGAGGGTGGGGTGGATCAGGCCGATGTCTTTTATTTCGACGATGTTGCTGCGAAGCTTTTGCGAATCGGTGCAGGCGGTGAAATCCTTGAGCGCACGGCCCGAGGGATCGGCCATGAGAACGCTGCTGCCAATGGCAACGAGCTCCGGGTGGGCTTGCATGTAGCGAAGCTGGAGGGCGAACCGCTCCGGCAGCGCGATGTCATCCGAGTCCATCCGCGCGATATATTGCCCCCTGGCGACCGCCAACCCGTCGTTGAGCGCGCCCACGATGCCGGTGTTGGGTCGGCTGAGGATCCGGATGCGCGCATCGTCTTTGGCAAACCGTTGGAGCATTTGCAGCGAGCGGTCGGTGGAGCCATCGTCCACGATGATGAATTCAAAGTCGCGGAAGGTCTGCGCGCGGATGCTTTCCACCGCCTCGGCGAGGTATTTCATCCCGTTATAGACGGGCATGAGCACGCTGATGGCGGGGCAATCGCTCATGGATTTGCGCGCGGTTTTTGAATCTGCTCCCGGAGTGCGCCGTAGCAGGCTTCGGCGGAGAAATGGTCCCGGACGGTCGCGGCTGCCTGTTGCTCCAAGTTGCGGCGGGCGGTTTCATCGGCCAGCAGGCGCACGACATGCGCGGCAAAGGCCTCCGCTGTGCCTGCGAGAGCCACGCACGAATCCAAGGCGGGCACCCCTTCGGCGCCGATGGGTGTGGAGACGCAGGCTTTGCCGCGAGCGATCGCTTCCATTAATTTGATTTTCACCCCGCTGCCTCGCAACAGCGGGACGATAACGACCGAGGCTTCCTCGTAAAGCGCATCCAGCGAATCCACAAAACCGAGCAGTTCGACGCCCGGTTCGTTGATGGTGAGGGCCTTGCAGATGGTGCCGCAAATATGCAATTGCGCGGCGGGATGGGCGGCGCGCACTTTGGGCCAGGCGTTCTCCAGGAACCAGAGCAGGCCCTCGCGGTTCGCCAGATTGTTGGCAGCCACGAAAAGGCAGCGGTTGGGCAGGGGAGCGCGGCTGGAGAGGCAGGGCAATATTGCGGGATAGGCGACGACGACTGCTTTGTCCGGGAGCAATCCGCTGAATGTCACGGCGTCGTCTCCGCGGATGGCTACAATGACGTCGGAGAGCCGGAGGTAATCGGTTTCCAGCTCTTTGCTCATGTATTCGCCTTCGCTCCAGTGGATTTTACCCTCCACAAGCGTGCTGTAGATGTGCCGGAGATCGTAGGTGATCGCGATTTTCAGGAAACGGTCGGGATCGGGCAGCGA
Source organism: uncultured Spartobacteria bacterium (assembly GCA_903928175.1). Classification (GTDB taxonomy): domain Bacteria; phylum Verrucomicrobiota; class Verrucomicrobiia; order Chthoniobacterales; family Chthoniobacteraceae; genus UBA695. The sequence goes on from CAIYQA010000091.1 coordinate 7,929, forward strand.
TGTGATGAGCGGGGTCATCCAACAGTAGTTGAAAGCCAGCGCGTCGGGTTGGATTTTGGCAATGGCGTTTCCGAAAAAAGCGTGCTCGTAAGGGTCCGGCGGACGATCCCAGGCGTAGGGATCGACTGGGGCGGAAGCGGTTAAAATGGGTGCGATTTCTTCAGCTTGGGACTCTTGCGGGCGGCTGATCCCCAGGCGACCACCGAGGCCGAGCGTCAGGAGGAGCGCTTTAAGGGTCCGGCGCGAGCGCTCCTTGAGCGGATTCAAAAAGACCGAGGGAAAAATCCTCAATCGCCCTAGGCAAAGGGAGCCGGGGATGAGCAGGGTGGCGATTTCCGCGAAATCCCTGGGGACCATCCACCAACCGCGCCGGGAGGCAAAATCGGGGCGCTCGCTCCAGCAAACATAAACGGTGACGCCGTGTTGATGGAGATAGCTGAGGATCGAATAAAGATACGTTCCCGTGCCGGAGAGCCCGTTGAGCGGCGTGAAACGGGTGACGACGAGCAGGGTGCGTTTTGCCGGGGCCGCTTGCGGATGGCTGTTTGCGTTAGGCATGGCGGCCGTTGAGCGGGGTCAGTTCCACACAGGGTTCCATTCTGCAACCTCCCGCGCCGCGGTCGCTCCAGCGATCCTCATCGCTGGTTTTCACCTGCCAGACCGCGAGGGGATCCAGAATGTCGTAAAAGAATCCGCTCCCGGCAAGCGCGGCGCTGCAATGATAAAAGGCGGGGTGCAGCGGCAGCGAATCGAGGTGGAAGCGCAGCAAATGTTCGCCCGGCTCGAAGTGGAGGAAGTTGCCGTTGATGTCTGAATCCAGGGTGAGCACCCGGGTTCCCTCCAACGAGTTGAACGCGAGGCCGATCATCGCCTCGGGAATGGATTTGGTGCACTCAATGGTGAACTCGATATCGAGCGGTTTGCCGTAGGCGAGCAAATGCGGCGTGGTCACGCGGACCCGTTTGATCCGGCACGCGCGTCCTTCGGAACCCCAGGCGCGCGGGCGGTCGGCCACATTGAGATCGTATTCGGATTCTGTAAGATTGGAGGTGTAAATCGAGATGGCTTGCTCGATGTCCAGCAGCGGCGAACTGACCCCCTGGTTGAGCACCACGCATTTCTGGCACAGCCGCCGGATGGAGGCCATGTGGTGGCTGACAAAGAGGATCGTCCGTCCGTCGCCCGAGGAGATTTCCTGCATCTTGCCCAGGCACTTGCGCTGGAACTGCTGGTCGCCCACGGCGAGCACTTCGTCGAGGATCAGAATCTCCGGTTCGAGGTGGGCGGCCACGGCGAACGCGAGGCGCACATACATGCCGCTCGAATACCGTTTGACCGGGGTATCAATAAATTTCTCGATCTCGGCGAAATCCACGATGGCGTCGAATTTGCTGCGGATCTCCGCCTTCGTCATGCCCAGGATCGCGCCATTGAGATAAACGTTTTCGCGCCCGGTGAGGTCGGGGTGAAATCCCGTGCCGACTTCCAGCAGGCTCCCCACGCGGCCACGCAACGTGATCTCGCCGGTGGTTTGCTGGGTGATGCGCGAAAGGATTTTCAAGAGCGTTGATTTGCCCGCGCCGTTGCGGCCGATGATGCCGATGACCTGGCCCGGCTGGACATCAAAGGTGACATCGCGCAGGGCGCTGAACTCGCTTTTTTTGCGCGCTTCAACGCGGCCGTGCATCTGGTCCCAGACACGCCCCAACTCGTCTTTCAACGAGGTGGCGCCGATGGTGCCGAGTTGATAAACTTTGGAGACGTTGCGAACTTCGATGGCGGGGAGGGGCATGGCGGGCTAAACGGTATCGACGAAGGTCTTCTCCACTTTTCCGAAAAGCAGCAGACCGACAACGAGGATGACGACGGTGAAAATGACCGAGCAGACCACATACAGCGGCTCGACTGTGCCGGTGCCCAGGAGCATGAGCCGGAACGATTCGACGATGGAGGTCATCGGGTTGATTGCCACGACCCAGCGCCATTGCTCGGGGAACTTGGAGAGCGGGATGATGACTGGCGTGGCGTACATCCAGATCTGGATGAGCAGCGGGCTCAGGTGCACGAGGTCGCGGTACTTGGCCGTGAGCGCGGACATGAACAGTCCCAGCCCCAGGCTGAGCGCCGCGCTTTGCAATACCAGCAGCGGCAGAAAAATAACGCGCCAGTCCAATTGAAAGCTGACGTTGTGAAGGATGAATTTGTAATAAAGGAAAACGGCGAAAAAGGTGGCCGCCTGAATCACAAAGGTCAGGAGGTTGGAGACCAGACCTGCCAACGGAACCACCAACCGGGGAAAATAAACCTTGCTGAAAAGCCCCGCGTTGTTGACCAGCGTGGCGGAGTTGGAATTGAAGTTTTGCGCGAAATAATTCCAGCCGAGTTGGCCGCACAAGTAGAAGAGCACTGGCGGCAAGCCATCCGTGGGGATCTTTGCCACGCCTGCAAAGATGACCGTGAACACCAGTGTGTTCATTAGCGGCTGCACAATAAACCAGAGCGGGCCGAGGATGGTCTGTTTGTATTTGGCGACGAAATCGCGCCAGACCAGCAGGGAAAGGAGGTCGCGGTAATGCCAGATTCCCTTCATCTCCAACTGGAGCCAACTGGTGTTGGGGCGAAGAGTGATTTCGAAGTTCGCGGGGTTGTTTTGCATGCGAGTGGCTTGCGTAAAGGGTTTATTCTGATGTGTCTCTGGTGTCAAGACGGCTTGAGACGCTCTTTCGCTGACGGCGCTCTTGACGAACCACTCCCAACTCGTCAAATTACTTGCCGCATCCCCCCTCCCGTGCCAGTCAGCATTCTTATTCCCATCAAAAACGAGGCGGCGAATCTTCCTCGTTGTCTCCAATCTGTCGCTTGGGCAGATGACGTTTTTGTGGTCGATTCAGATC
>CAIYQA010000092.1 GCA_903928175.1 uncultured Spartobacteria bacterium
AATGTTCAACACGCCTGCGCCGTGGGCGTGCCAGAGATCGAAGAGATCACGCCCCTTGCGACGCTGGTAAAGGGCGCGTAGTTTGGTTCCGAGAAGCTCGGACGTGGAATAGATCGGAAGGTTGGCAGCACCTGTGAACCAACGGGACTCGACAGAGAAGTCGGTACGTTGCAGCGGCATAAGGCATAAATGCTCGCGCGTGTTGATCTCGATTTTCAGTCGAAGTCGAATGATGGGAGGCAGCTCTGATTCAAACCGGTAAGTAAGGGTGGCCCCACGAGAGCTGATGTCGCTCCTAGGCTCCCCCAGCCACGGATCCAGGTAATTCCTGAGGTGATCCAAAGTCTCGCCGATGGGCTCCTCCCGGATTTGCACGAAATCCAAATCCTCGGAATAGCGAGCCGCCGGTTGAAGCACGATCTTGTGCAGCGCCGTGCCGCCTCGGAAGAGCAGCCGGTCACGTAGCACAGGATCAGAGTAGATTTCGACCAGCGCCCGTGACAAAACGAGATCCTGTTCGACTTGGGCGGGCGACGTCCAGGGGCATTGCTGAGACCACTCGGTGATGAAGGCGGGCGAAATCATAAATCGGATTGGGGTTCGGCGTTTTCAACCACCCGCCACCGGTTCTGAGAGGGAAATCCCCCCCATGTGCCGACTGGGTCGAGTTTCGCCCGCCGGGGAAGAGTGGTTATTGATTGTGCGAGTGCGTCGGCGAGTGCGGTTTGACCGAGATGATCCAGCAACCATCCGAGCCGTTGAACCGGAGCAAGCTCGGGTTCACCTGCCGCAGCATCGGCCAGTTTCTCGGGACTCATGGATTCCGCCAACTCGGCAAGAATGGTGACAACGGCGTCCAAGCCCCCAATCTGGCGGGAGTAGCGCACGAGGTCCAAACCGGTCGCCTCTGGCGTTGAAACGGGAAGCATGCCGCCATGGCCTTTGACGCTTTTCAGTGGCGTCGCCGAGAGGTTGCCCTTACGGAAAAATCGGATCGAGAGCCCTGGTAGGACGATGGGGCGCTCTTGTTTCTGCGTCACGACTTGGAACTGTTGGATTTGCTGGTGTCCAGCCCCATGCAGCGCGGCCGCTGACTGTAAGCCGATGTAATACGGCAGTTGCAGATACCGCATGAGGTCATCAATGAACCAGTCGGGCGGGATCATGCCGATGGCCGAGTATTCGACCGGAAGGATGACGTAAAACCCCTTTCGTATCCGTTTGACCCTATTCTTTCTGGAAAGGCGGACTAGCCCTTGGCTTAGAGTCTCAGGCGAGGCAGACACAGATTTCTCCAAGTCCAAGCGGTCAAAGGCGTACCGCCCTTGACGTTGGACTAGATCAACGAAATCTAAAACCCATTTGGAGCTCACGCTCTTAAATATGCAGGATTTAACGAAAAATGTCTATTTCTTTATATTTCAGAGCGAGTGGCATTGGGAACTCAGAATCCACCGCCCTGCTGAATAAACCCAGCCAGGCGGGTCGCTCGTCTTTCCGCGGCGGACGAACAGAGCATTACACGTCACCCCGGATGTCCATCAAACCTCCGCAGCCTCTACAACAACCGCGAACGGAATGTTCAGGGCTTCGAAGTGACGGCGGCCACAGCGGACTTTAT
>CAIYQA010000093.1 GCA_903928175.1 uncultured Spartobacteria bacterium
GCTGACTCTTGCCATTCTCCGTCAGCATTTCGATACACCGTTGGAATCTGGTGCCTCGTATGACCCCCGAAAGCTCTTGGGATTCACTGACAATCGCCAGGACGCGGCGCTGCAAGCGGGGCACTTCAATGATTTCCTCTATCTGCTTATGATCCGTGCGGGGCTACTGGCTGCGCTCCGGAAAAAAGAGGGCGGATTGTTGGCGGGATATCTCGGCGTCGAAGTATTTAGGGCACTAGGCTTTGAAACAAATGACGAGACAATCCTTTCCGAGTATCTCCTTGAACCGGATCTTTTTGGTTTGGCGAAACAGGAAGCAGACCGCGCCGCAAGGTTCGTTCTAGGTTATCGTCTCATCCGAGATCTGCGAAAGGGCTGGCGCTTCAACAACCCGAATCTACGTCAGCTTGATCTTCTCCATATTGACTATCCCGGTTTGGAGGATCTCGCCGCTCGTGAGACTGCCTTTTCCGTAGAGAAACAGCCTGACAACCTAAGCGATGCCGCTAAAGCCGGTTGGTTACTCCTGCGCGGAATGCCGACCATGGCCCGCGCCACCCTTGGACGCATCATTTTCGAGGCCATGCTGCGCGATCTTTGCGTCGAGTCGGAATACTTTGATGCAGCGAGACAGGACAGCATGAGGCCAGCCGTGGCCGCCCATTTGACCGAACGCTGGGCGTTTGCATCGGACGAGAAACTCGCCACCTCGAAATACCTGATTCTCGACAAAAGGCCCGAAACAAGGGGGCAACGAAAACGGGACGATCTGATCGGCGGAGGTCCTCGCTCCCGTTTGATCCGCGAAATCCGTTACTCTAAGGAATGGCAGGATCACCCAGAGGTAGCCAATCTTGCCTCTACCCCAGGTGAGATTCTGGTGGAGTTGGTGCGGGCCTTCCTGCACGTCGCGGCAAAAGGTGGATATGTGACAGGTATTGCGGTCAGCGGAAGACAACAAGGCGGTTCCCGCACGACACTGACCGGCTGGGCCATTAAGGACACCGCCCTTTGCTGGAGGTTAAACCCAAATCCCGCGATGGACGGTAGCCGGGCGAACGCATTTTTCCGGGATCTCTATCAGTCAGTATCCGAACTGCTCGGCAATCCCGATCATCACTTGTTCGACTTCGAGGCCCACGAACACACCGCCCAAGTAGAACCAGACAAACGGAAAATCCTCGAAGCTCGTTTCCGCATGTCCCCGCGCGATCACGAGTGGTGGAAAAACGAATCCGGACAAAAAGGGCGGCTCATCCGTCTTCCGATTCTCTATTGTTCGCCAACCATGGAACTCGGCGTGGACATTTCTGCGCTCAACACGGTCTATCTTAGGAATGTCCCGCCTACCCCTGCGAATTACGCCCAACGCAGCGGCCGCGCTGGACGCTCGGGACAAGCTGCCCTGGTCATTACCTACTCGGCGGCGATGAGTCCGCACGACCAGTGGTTTTTCCACCACGCCGACCAGATGGTCCACGGGGTCGTAAAGGCTCCGACACTCGACCTACGCAATCGCGACCTCATCGAAAGCCATCTCCACGCGGTCTGGCTCGCTTCGGTGATCCGCACAATCGACACAAGCATCGCTCCACTGCTTGACCTGCAAACTCCGGAAAAGCCGCTTGAGGCTTCCCTTGCAGAAGCGATTTCCGATCCATCTGTGGCAAGCCGCGCCCAGGCTGCTGCAACGGAAGTAATTGCTCAGGTTGCCAGTGAACTCCAAAATCTTCCATGGTTCTCGCAGGACTATGTTGAACAGGTGATCCAGCAAAGCGCTAAAGCTTTCAGCGAAGCCTTCGAACGCTGGCGCAAACTTTACGATGCTACCCACCAGCAAATGTCCTCGGCGGATGCCATCGCCAAAAGCCCGGCCACATCCCCATCGGACCGCGAGAACGCCAAGCGCAGGTATCTGGATGCGATCAATCAGCTCAAGCATCTCCTCAAAACGGGCGGCGGACAGAACAACGACTTCTATACTTTTCGCTATTTGGCGAGCCAAGGGTTCCTTCCGGGCTATAACTTTCCGCGGCTTCCGCTCATGGCCTGGATTCCCGCGACCGGGAAAAACAAAAACGGCAGGGACGACGCTGGCAGCATGGTTAGCCGTCCGCGTTTCCTCGCTCTGTCGGAGTTTGGCCCGCGAAGCCTCATCTATCACGAAGGCCGCATGTACCGTGTTGCCCGCGCGAAGCTCAACGTCACCGCTGCAGATCACATTTCGTCAGATTCCCGCCTCTCCACTATCAACGCTCTCGTATGCACGAACTGCGGATACGGCCATCTTGGGAAACCCGAGGATCCTGAGCCCAAGGACCATGTTTGCGATCATTGCGGCGAAACTTTTTCACCGGAAAGCAGGGTAAACGAACTCTATCGTATTGAAACTGTGGAGACCCGTCCTGTCGAACGCATTTCGGTGAATGACGAGGAACGCCAGAGACAGGGCTTCGACATTATCACCACATATCGCTTCCTTCCCGGACCAGGTGGCGCGCCGGATAAACAGGAGGCGGACGTGACAATCGGGGATAAGCCCGTGGCCAAGCTGACCTATTCGCCTGCTGCATCGCTATGGCGCATCAACCGGGGTTGGAAACGACGAAAGGACAAGAATCAACTGGGTTTTTACATCAATCCTCTTAGCGGACAGTGGAGTAAGGAGGACGAACCGGAAGGAAACGAGGAGTCTGGAGATTCCGGGGACGAACCTCATGAAAAGAAGACCGCATCACAGCGCATCGTGCCTTTCGTCGAAGATCACCGGAACATTCTCATCGTCACTCCACTTCCCGACTCGCTGTCCGAAGCTGCCATGGCCACCGTGCAGGCTGCGCTGAAACGTGGCATTGAACAGACCTTTCAGATTGAATCCTCCGAACTGGTCGTCGAGGCACTTCCTTCAGCTCATGACCGCCGCGCCCTTTTGCTTTATGAGGCGGCAGAAGGTGGAGCCGGGGTGCTTAGCCGCTTGGCGACTGACCGGTCGCAACTTGCGCAGGTCGCACGGACAGCACTGGAACTGATGCACTACGAGGTGTCCGCCAAGAATGTGGATGCTGATAACCTCACGGATCTTGCCGGTGCGAACGCAGGTCAAAGAGCTGTCCAGTGCGAGGCCGGTTGCTATCAATGCCTGCTCTCCTATTTTAATCAGCCGGACCACGAAATTATCGACCGCCGAAACTCTGCTGCCGTGGAATTTCTCGCGAATTTGGCGAATGCAACGGTCCAGCCTATGCATCCAGCAGCCGTCGCTTCCCGCGTCGTAGGCGATCCGCCTGACGGAGCCCCCCCGAAGTTACTGCAAAGCTGGCTTGGAGCCTTAACTCAACTCGGCCTCCGCCAACCCGATCAAGTCAATGTTCCATTGAACGGAGGCGAGGCCGTCGCGGATGCCGCTTATCAGGCCGCGCGGGTGCTTGTCTTTCTGTCACCGCCATCCCAATCGGTTATCCTGTATGCTCAGGACCGAGGGTTTACAGCAATCGTATTCCCTGTGAATACCTGCGGCTGGCCCGCTATCTTCGCAGCTCACCCGTCCGTCTTTGGACCCTCCCAACCGCTGCCATGACCGTTTCTCTCGCTGAGTTTTCACCTGGAGCCTTGATCCGTTCACGAGGCCGAGAATGGGTCGTGCAGCCGGGTTCTACTGTGGATGCCCTTTCGCTTCGGCCACTTGGCGGTTCAGAGGAGGACATCGCACTTATCCTTCCAGACCTCGAACCCGCTCCCCCGGAGCCAGCAGTTTTCCCACTGCCTGATCCATCACGCCATGGGAGCCATCAATCCGCCACACTACTGCGGGATGCCATTCATCTCAAACTCCGCAATGGAGCTGGTCCGTTCCGTTCCTTCGGTAACATCGCGGTGGAACCCCGTGCCTATCAGCTCGTCCCACTGCTCATGGCGCTTCGCCTTCCGGTCGTCC
>CAIYQA010000094.1 GCA_903928175.1 uncultured Spartobacteria bacterium
ACAGAGATACAAAGAAGTGCGTTTGCGCCCGATCAGTGGAACAGCGCGCGCTGGAGGATTTTCTTGCTGGGACGGATTACCAGACGCCGCTCGTTCCATATTATAGGCAGAGCGATAAAAAAATCGTCATTGTCTCTAAAACTTTTTTAATGGAAGATTTTCAATAAATATGTCTCTCACAGCATGCAAAGAATGCGGTCGCGAAATCTCCACCGCCGCCAAGGTTTGTCCGGGTTGTGGCATCCCGGAACCTACCCAGCAAACGCTCCCTTCAGCAAAAGGGATGCCCCGGTATCTATACTGGATCCTTACGATGGGGGTTTTTTCTGTAGCTAGCAAGCACCCAGAGAGCAAGGAACTCTTATCAATCATGTGGGTGCTTGGCGGCCTGTTCTGCCTCTTCCGGGTGGCAAATATCGGCTGGCATCCAGCATGGGTAATACTGGCCATGATCCCGATTTTAGGATGCGTTATAGTGGTTCCCTGCGCCTGCTTTCCAGCAAACTTTAAGGAAACGCACAAGCTGGATGTAATTGGCTGGATTTTGTTAGTTTTTCTTATAGCCACAATTTTGGCTGTATTGGCGCTACCATTTGTTACACGTCTGTTGGTGACCGGAGGTCCATCATAAAAAATTGCGTTGGACGTAATTTATACGCAGCGCGAAAAAACATCTTGCAAATCGGTCGAACTCCCCTAAACTTTCCAACTCTTAATTTATGGCTAAAACAAGCTGGATCGAAAAAGAAAAACGCAAACGCGTGACTGTTGCCAAGTATGCCGCCCTGCGCGCTGAACTCAAAGCGAAGGGGGACTACGTGGGTCTGCAGCAGCTTCCTCGCGACGCCAGCCCTGTGCGCCTCGTCAACCGTTGCCGCGCCAGTGGCCGCCGTCACGGTTACATCCGCCGCTTCCAACTTTCGCGTATTGCCTTCCGCGAGCTGGCCTCCAACGGGATGATCCCGGGGGTGACCAAATCGAGTTGGTAACCGCTTCCCACTCTTAGAGTAACACCAAATTTCCGGCTCGCCGCGTTTGCGCGGCGAGCCGTTCCTTTTTTCCTCGGATTCATTTATGAACCTTCTGCTTCTGCCGGTTTCCACCTCCCTGGTCGAATGGGGTCAGTGGGAATCCGCAGACATCATCGTCTTTAAGCTGCTGGGCATCGCCTTGCTGGTGCTCTTGAACGCCTTTTTTGTCGGCTCGGAGTTTGCCATCGTCAAAGTCCGCTCCACGCAATTGGAGCCGCTCATTGAAGCGGAGGACGCGCGGGCGAAGCTCTCCGGGGAGATCATTTCCAAGCTGGACGCCTACCTCTCGGCCTGCCAACTCGGGGTCACGCTTTCGAGCCTGGGGCTCGGCTGGGTGGGCGAACCGTTCCTGGCGCGGATGTTCACGCCGCTTTTTTTCCTCGCGGGCCTTCAAAACGAGGCGGTCATCCACACGCTCTGCTTTGCGCTGGCGTTTTCCATGATCACGGTGGCCCATATCGTCGTAGGCGAGCAGGCTCCAAAGATCATCGCCATTCGCCACGCCCTGGCGGCCACGCTGTGGATCTCCCGGCCGCTGCACTGGTTTTACGTCGCGTTTGGCCCGGCGATCTCGTTCCTGAACTTCGCCACCAATTTTTTCCTGCAAAAAGTCTTTCGGGTCGAATCGGTGAAAACCCACGAACTCGGCCACAGCGAGGAGGAGCTCCGCGTGATCCTCGCCGAGAGCGAAACCGCCGAGGGGGTCTCGCCGCTGGGCAAGGAAATCCTCATCAACGCGCTCGACCTGCGCCGGCTGGTCGTGCGCGACATCACGACG
>CAIYQA010000095.1 GCA_903928175.1 uncultured Spartobacteria bacterium
ATCCGTCCCGCTAGCCAGCACAGCCGCCGTGTCGCTCGTCGACGCGTGGGCGCTGGTGCCGCTGGCGATCATCGAGGCCACCGTGGCCGTTGTGGGCGTGTTGGTGCTGATCGTGGTGCCGCTGGCGACGGTCGCAATCAGTGTCAGTATTAGGGTGAAAATGTGTTTCATGGTTAAGCGATGGATTTCAAAAGACCAAATTGGAAGGTGAGGGTTTTGTCCCCGATAAGGACATCGCCGCTGAATTGGCTACCCGGCAGTGGCCAGGCGGCGGTGGGATCGGAGAGCGTCGGCTCGTCTTCGCGGTAAACGGCGTTGCCAATAACGAGGGAGAGTTGCTGGGTCTTGCGCTCGACTCCGGACTCGGTCCAGACGATCTGCGCCATAAGCGGCACGCTGGCGAGGTTGGCCAGGAGCGTAACTAAATCCGCTCCGCTCGGACGCAAGGTGAAGCGGTAGCCATCTTCCGGGGCGGTGGCCTTCGTCCAGGAGAGCGCCTGAACCAGGCTCGGATCGGTGTAGCGCTTGTCCTGCTTTGCCACAAAGATGCCCATCGATCCGCTGGCCAGTTCGACGACATTGGTCCCGTCGTGAAAAACGCAGTCCAGGTGCAGTGTGGAGCCGAGCACGCCGGTGATCTGGGCGAGCGGCGTTGTGGAGCCAATGGCTGCCGTGGCCTGGCCGGTTTCTTTGTGGATATAGATTTTCACGGGTTAGGAAAGAGAGCGTCTGACGAATTGTAAGTAGTCAATGGCCCCATCGACTGCTGCGCGTTCGTATTCGGTGTCGGAAGGAAGCAGCGAGCGGTCTTGTGCCTGGTGCACACTCGGCACGAGCAAATACCACGCCTGGAAGGAACCGTCGGAAAGCCGTTTTCCCGCCACGGCATAGTCTTTGCCGCTTTGATCTTTGGCCTTGGCAATGAAAAGCTCTTCCGCCGCCCACACTGCCGCCGCGCGAAGATCGTAGGCCTGGGCAATAAGCGGGATTGTAAGAAACTTTTTTCCAGAACCCGGCGTGATCGTCACGTCGTGCATGGCGCGCCCGATGCCGGGATGAGCGATGGTGACCGTTGCCGAGTTGGCGTCGGATTCAAAGGTGGTATCTTCGGCGGCTTGCGCCCAATGTCCGCTCGGTTTGGCTCCAAGCCGGTTGGCGGTATCGTGGCGGCTCCCGGCCAGCTCGATCAAGTGATTGCGGGTTAGCGTGCGCGCCGCATATCCCATCGCGTTATGGAGTCCGCGCAGATCGGTTAATTCGCGCGTCACCGCTTGAATTGCCGGGCTCACCCGGTTTACCACATCAACGCTAAGGGAAAGGCCGCTCATAAAATCGGATTTCCTTCATTTCTGGCAGAAACCGTGAATCTCCACGGGCCTTTGGATTTACGTGCGGGATTGGCGGCGGCTGCTGCTTTTTCAGCGGCGATTTTTTGATCGAGCTGGTCGCGGTATTCCTCCAGATCACCGAGAGCGGCATCCAGCATTTCAACAGTGAGGCTGGCCGGAGCCACGAGATTTCCATTGAGGCTGTGGCGCTGGCCTTCGACTTCGGTGTCTTCCTCGATCACGCCGAGTGCGATGGATTCTGCCCGGTCTACCTCGCGCCAACCGTATCCGGAGCCGAACGCGAACGGCGGGATGAATGTGTCGAGCGCGTCGGGAAAGAGTTCGCTGGAACCGAGCCGTCCCCAAATCTCGTCGTCTTTGCGGGCGATCATGCGCCCGGTGTCGGTGAATGTGCCACCAGCGGCTTCCCACCGGCTGGGCCAATCCTCGCCCCGCACGTGTTCAAGCGCGCCCTGGCGCAGCCGCATGCCGCGCGGGACCACGCGTGGATAGATGCGCACGAGCTCGTAGCAAGGATAGGCGAAAAGGGCAAAGTCGGATTGTCCCTGTTTCCAGAAACCGAAATTGGCGCACTGGCGCATGTTGGTCTCCAGCATCAAATCGATCCGCCGCTCCGAAGAGAGATCTCGCAGGCTGCCGCGTTCCGCCGGTGGGACCACGCCGATTTCTCCGGGGAAACCCTTTTCCGGATCATAGCCCAATTCGGCCAGCTTGCGCATCAT
>CAIYQA010000096.1 GCA_903928175.1 uncultured Spartobacteria bacterium
CCCCTCCCCACCACCACCACCACCGCCACCACAGTCAGGTGGAGGATCACAACTCTGAGTTTCAAAAAGGGGTGCATTAAAGCAATTTGGATCTGTAAACATGTAGTGGCGAACCTGGTTGCCACTACAATCACAACTACCCCACTCACCCCAATAACCTGCGCCTTCACAAGCCTGCGTATCAATAGCAACAGGCTTATTCGCTAAATCAATAGCTGTAGGATTAGGGCACCCTACCCAGGCTACTGCCCGTGTACGTGTTTGGGTTCCACCCAGACAATCACTGCACACACTCCAAGTACCCCAATCTCCCACAACCCAAGAACCCGATCCCTCCTTGGGAATGCAAGCAACAACCTGAACAGTCGCAGGAGCAACACCCGTAGGAGAACACGCCCCCGTCCAGCGCACATCCCTCTGTTGGACTTGTTTCAAGGTCGTACAATCACACACTCCATCCACCCAAGGGCCGACCTCCCAAGTCCCCGGCATATCGCAAGCTTGCGTCTTGGAAGCCACCGCAGGCTTCGCTGCCAAATCCGCAGGGGTGGGAGAACACGCCCCAGACCATGTCACCACCGAAACCTGAGTTTGGGTATACGTACAATCACAGGCACTCCAATCACCCCATGTAACCACCCAAGAACCCGCAGGCGTACAACTTTGGGTTTCTGAGGTTGCAGGCTGAGGATCGGCTGGAAGACAACTTCCACTGGGACTTACCAGACGCGTACGTGTTTGCGTCCCATCGCAGGTACAATCCGACCAAGCACTCCAATCCCCGACCACCCAAGTGCCTGAAGTCCCGACACAGGACTGCGTCCCGCTCACCGTTGCAGGCTTCGGGGTGTTAGGGGTGCAATACGCCAAAGAAGAAACAAAAGAATGCGTACCGACTTGCAAACCCGTGGTACAATCACAAGCCCCCCAAGTCCAAGGACCGGGAATCCACCCAGCAGAACAAGGTACAGCTGCAGACTTCTCATAAACAAGCCCTGGCGTCCCCAAATCATTATAGCCATTGGTCTCCAAAGGATAAACCAATGGCTCCTTGGTAGGATCCCCATTCGCAGACGATGTCACCTGCTTGGTCAAGTCCAATACATTAGAGTAAGTGGCTCCCCAAGGAGACATAGGCAAATGATTATCCGGAAAATAACCCGCCAGTTGACTCTCCGAAGTCAACAACATCCCAGGATGATCCGCCATAAAACGAGCCTTTGCCGTCTCAATCATTCTCAGATTCTGGGTCTCGGACAACGCCTTAGCCTTCACTCGGGATTTCATCACTTCAGGCATCGCCACCGTTGCAATCAAAGCAAGAATCGCAACCACTATCACCAATTCAAGCAAAGAAAAATTTGACAGGCGAAAATTCATTCTCCCTAGCACATGAGTTATGGAGAAAAAATCTATACTCAGCGTCGGGGCAGCTCAGGCTGCCGGAACCATCACATTAACCATTAACAGAGGCGATATATCCAAGACCCAAGGCTCAGTAGAATGGCTGCTAAACCAGCCCTTTACTGCTAAATTTTCGGAAGCGAAAGGTTCCCTTGGAACTTTTCGTGTTGCAAAACTGCAAATCGGGAATGAATCGGTCATTGTTGCTGCAGAAAACTTCAGCTTCGATGAGGAATACCAAGACTGGAAACCCGAAATCGGCATCCATCATCTGCCTGTCTATCCCAAGCACACGGGCTGGAATAAATTCGACATCTCCGCGTCATTGACTCCACAAGCAAGAAAGATCGTAGAAGACCTCGCAACGGAAGTGCGCGCCGAGTTCTCGCGTTGGATTGAAGACGACGGAAATTACGAAGAGGTCAACTTCAATACCAAGATAGTTGACTAGATTTCAAAAAAGTCTGGTAACAGTCGAAGAAAGGGCGGGTGGATTCCACCCGCCCTTATTATTTTGGGCTCCGGTGCCTACTTCCTCCCGTCCTTATTCATCGCGGCGGTGAACCAGTCGGTGCCGCCGCCGGAGTTGCGGTTCTGGCTGGGACGGGCGTTGCCGGAAAAACCGCCCGAAGGACGCGATCCACCGCCCGGACGCTGCCCTCCGCCGCTGGTGCGCGGCGTCAGGTCGGGCTTGCTCTTCATGGAGAGTGCGATGCGTTTGCGCTCCAGATCGATTTCCATCACGGTGACCTGCACGCGTTGCTACACTTTCACAACGTCTGCCGGGTCTTTCACAAAGTTGTCCGAGAGTTGGCTGACGTGGACGAGGCCGTCCTGGTGGACGCCGATGTCTACGAACGCGCCGAACGCCGCGACATTGGTGACGATGCCCGGCAGCTTCATGCCGACGGTAAGGTCGGTGATCTTCTCCACACCTTCAACGAACGAGAACGCCTCGAATTTCTGGCGGGGATCGCGCCCGGGCTTGGCCAGTTCGGCGAGGATGTCGTTGAGGGTGGGCAGGCCGACTTTGTCGGTGACGTAGTTTTTGAGAGCTATCTTTTTGCACAGCAGCTCGTTTTTGATGAGGTCGCGCACGTTGCAGCCGAGGTCGCGCGCCATGGTATCGACGATGCCGTAGCTCTCGGGATGCACCGCGCTTTCGTCGAGCGGGTTCTCGGCATTGCGGATGCGCAGGAAGCCCGCCGCCTGCTCAAAGGCCTTCGGGCCCAGGCGCGGAACCTTGAGCAGATCCTGGCGGGACTGGAACGCGCCGTTGGCGTTGCGGAAGGCGACGATGGCTTCGGCGATGGCCGGGCCGATGCCGGAGACGTAGGCCAAGAGCTGCTTGGAGGCGGTGTTCAACTCCACGCCCACGCGGTTGGGCGCATCGACGAAGAACAACATGGCCAGGGGTTGGCTGCGGCACCAAGGGCGCAAAAACTTTTCCGCGATGCCGAGAAACTCTCGGACGAAGGTTTCAGCCAACTGGAGATGATGGCTGAGATGCTGAAGGAGCGGGAGAAACAAAAAAAGAAGGAGGGCTAAATTTTGATCACTCGGGTGCGTTTGCAGCAAATTCAGAGCTTGGCGCGAGAGAAACTCTTTGAGCATGACCGCTTACGTCTGCCAGTCAATCCGATGGAATTTGCCCGTCACCTTGGTATTGTCGTCCAGCCTTTCAAACCTTCTCAACCCGATATTTCTGGTTTCCTCATGCAACAGGGAAACAACTTTGGCATCGGCTACTCCACGGCGATCCGCAGCCTCGGGTTTCAGAATTTCACCGTGGCTCACGAACTCGGCCATTACTTCATAGACGATCACCCGTTTGCAGTTCTCGCAACGGGCCAGCACTACTCTCGAGCGGGCTACATTTCCAAAGATCGGTTTGAAGAAGAGGCGGACGCATTCGCGACCGAGCTATTGATGCCGTGGAAACTGATTGAACCAATTATCAAGGAGGGTTCTGGTGGTTTTCACACCATCCAGGCTATTTCGAACGGATGTGGCAGCTCACTGCTCGCCTCGGCAATCCGATACTCGCAGATCACCAAGGATTGCGTCGCCGTGGTCGTTTCCCATCTCGGCGTAGTCGAGTTCATGACCGCTTCAGACTCATTTAAGCAAATCCCTGGGATCGATTGGCTGCGCAAGCGGGATGCGCTCCCTCCGAATGTCCCGAGCGCCCAATTCAGCACGAATCTTGAGTGGATTGAAGCGTGCAGGATTTCCGAAGAGGGAGGATCCCTCGCAGCTTGGTTTTCCGGTGTTCGTGACTGCGAGGTTGAGGAAGATGTTGTGGGATTGGGCAGCTACGGTCGGTTACTCACGGTGCTGATGACCGAATCGCCAGAGACAGAAGATGAGGCAGAAGACGAGCAGGAGGCCGACTACATTGATCGCTGGAAGCGTGGATTCTTTCGAGG
>CAIYQA010000097.1 GCA_903928175.1 uncultured Spartobacteria bacterium
ATCTCCAAAAGCACGCGTCAGCAACTCGCGTAGTTGGAGGCGTGCACGGAGCAAGCGCACCTTGGTGTTGGCCTCGCTGATCCCCAGCGCCTCGGCGGTTTCAAGTACGGAGAGCCCCTCGACATCCCGCAGGAGGAAAACCAGGCGGCGCTTCTCGTCCAACTGCGCCAGGGCGCTGTCGAGCAGTCGCTGGGTCTCGTTGTTGCGCACCAGATCATCCGTCGAAGAGCGCCAATCCGCGATGAACTCCGGGTGTGGCGGTGGCCCGCTCTCGCTGTCGGCTTCGGTCGATTCCTCCCAGGAAACGTTTCCCCTGCGTTTGCGGATCACTTTCAGGGCGGCATGGGTGGCGATGCGCAACAACCAGGTGGAGAACTGGGCATCCCCGCAGAAGCCGTTCAGGTTTTCCAAAGCGCTCAGAAAGGTGTCCTGCGTGACATCCTCGGCGTCCTGCTCGTGGCGAAGCATCCGCAGAGCCAGGGAATAGACGCGTTGCTCATGCCGCGTGATCAGCGCCTCGAAACTTTCGAGGTCTCCCTTCTTGGCGCGCTCCACCAATGCGGCATCGTTTGTCGGTTGAGGTGTGGCTTCGGTCACAAATGAAATGCGTGGGTTAGCAATGTCGGAGCCGTCAACCAAACCAAACAGAGAACCAATGAGCAAACGCTTCATGGAGTTTCTTTGTGCTGTTGAAGGCGACATCCGTAATGCAGAGGGAGTTTCCGTTTCCACGGATTTTTAAAAACACGTCAATATTTTCTGTTCTTCACGTTCTCTTAAGGTTCGTTTGCGTAATCTGGTGGCGTGAAACAAAGGAAAAGCCCAACACTATGAAAAAAATTCACACCATCGCGCTGGCTCTTGCCTCGCTAATCTTCAGCGGCACCATTGGTGTCGCTCAAACGTCTGGGACAACAAGCACGCCCGCCTTCACCATGGCGCAGACCCTTTCCGATGGGGCGCAGCGCTCCACCTTGGGGTTTGACGGTCTTGGGATGATGACGGGAAACTTGGATGCCCAGTCCTTTTTCCCTCCAGGCAAGGTGGCCGACTACACCGGCTTTCAATACCTGCGGGATAACGACCCCGACAACATGGGGCACAACACCAGCTTCCTAACAAGGGTTGCTTACAACGTCCTCTACATTCTCAACGATAGCCAACTCGCACAATTGAAGGCGCTTGCTGCAACGCAGACAGACCAGCTCAAGCTCTATGGATATAAACGCTTTGCCTTGATGCAGGCGTTCCGTCGTCTCCTCTCCGGGGATTTGCCGGTCAATACCACCGGGCTCAGTCTTACAGCCGTGAAACAGGCATCCCATGAGCTTTATCTGCTGGACGGGCAGATCAGTTTCGACCGCGCCCTGCTCTATGCAAACATTTATAGTTCAATGACCTCCACCCAGAAGGCTTATCTGGATGCGATGAAAGGCAAAGGCTGGAGTTCCTGGCCAGCTATCACGGACGACCAAGTTAAGAGCAAAACGCAGGGACTCTCCCCAGATGCCGCCGTGGCCGTCATGACCTATGCCGGCGACTTGTTCAGTTGGTATGCCGGTTCGTTGACTGCCGATGTCTATTTCTGCCCGGAGCGGCACGGCACCTACTATGGTGGGTTCTACATTAAGGATGCTCCAGCCGTCGGTCAACCTGGCTACAGCATTAGCGAACAACTCACAGCCACCGCTGGGGCGGCCCTCTGCGACAGTTCCAAGGGATACGTCACGGCGAGTCAGGCTGCCAAAATATCCAGTCTGGTGGACACGCAGCGGAACAATCTCTATGCGGGCACAACCAACATTGTTTCGGTAAGGACACAAATTGCCACGCTGCTGCGCAGCCTTCTGGTCTCCACGGCTTCGAGCGATAGCATCAATGCCCAGGTGCTCGCCCTTTCTGGAACCTATGGGGATCTCGATGGTGAGAACAACTATAATTACGCCACCGTCTTCGCCCAAGTTTACAAGTCATTGACGGACACGCAGAAAACCCAGCTTACGGCCTTGAGGAAGACTATCCTGTCGGGAACCTCTTCCAACGGGATCACCTTCGACTTCTCCACCTGCACCACTCCCTTCCTCTATTCTGCCCCCATCACAGATCTGAGTGTTCTCTCGCCATATATCTCCAACACCGACTACCTGTTTTCGGCGGCCACCGCTCCCGTAACTTCCTTCCAGTTCTTGCCTGCCGCGCCAATTATTGGCCAGACGGTGACTTTTTCGGATTCCTCTACAAACGCACCCACAGCATGGCTTTGGAGCTTTGGCGACGGTATAACCAGCACGACCCAAAACCCAACGCATGCTTACAGCGCGACTGGCAACTTCACAGTAGCGCTCACCGCCAGTAACGCCGGAGGGTCGAGCACTTCAATCCAAAGCGTGACCGTAAGCGCATCCACCAGCCAAGTAGGCATGATAAAACAAACGGTCAGTCTGGCGGTATCCCCCGGGGCCAACCCAATCATCGCCGACAGCGATACCGTGGCTTACAAATCGGTCTCCTCCGGTATCAATTCCGGGATTTGGGAACAAGCCGGCAGTAACAGTCCACGCTTGGTTGCACAAACAAGCGGAACCACCCTTCTGGGCTTTGGAACGGCAAACGGAGCGTTCACAGGAATCGGGGATCCCGTACTCAATAGCCAGGGCCAAGTCGCATTCATGGCCACAGCCAGAGTCGGAACCACGATTGCGAGTGTCAATGGCATCTGGTCGGATATTTCCGGCACTTTGAAACCCGTGGTAAGCGTTGGGGATTCCGTTCCAGTCTCTGGCGGCACGGCAACCCTTGCGGCGGTAGGACCATTCGCATTGACAGACACGGGAATCCTCCTTTTTTCCGCTACTCTGAACATAAAATCCGGGTTGGTCACTGCAAACAACAGTGGTGGAATTTGGTCCATCAACTC
>CAIYQA010000098.1 GCA_903928175.1 uncultured Spartobacteria bacterium
CAGCGAAGTTCATTTGGCCCCGGTTGCTCCGCCACCCAAAGTTGCAACCTACGCATGGATCGACGCCCAATCCCGCCTCCCCCTCAAATGGCAACGCGGATCCGAAATCCGAAGTTTTCGGTTTGGTCCCGCAACACCGATTCCCGAGATGCCCCCGGAAGCCAAACACCTCTACGAACTCAACACGGCCCCGCCTCCGGTGAGAAGAGACATTCGCCCTTGATCTGAATTTAGCCAACTGATACAACCCAACCAATATGAAATGCATCCTCCGCCCGCTGGTCCTCACCGGTATGTTAATGGCCCCGTCGCTCGGGCTCCATGCCGCTGACCTTGAGAACGCAAAGTCCATCCCCACGCTCGCAAAACCCAATATCCTGATCATTCTGACCGATGACCTCGGCTATGGAGACGTGCAGTGCTATAATCCGCAGCGCGGCAAAATTCCCACCCCCAATATGGATCGTCTGGCCGCACAAGGGTTGCGCTTCACCGACGGGCATTCCGCGGCGGGTGCGTGTACCCCCTCGCGTTACGCATTGCTCACCGGGCGCTATGATTGGCGATCCCACCTGCAAAGGGGAGTGCTGGGCGGTTTTGGCAAGCCGTTGATCCCGCAGGAGCGCCTCACCATCGCCAGCCTGGCCAAGCAGAACGGCTACCGCACCGCCTGCCTCGGCAAGTGGCACATCGGCATGAACTGGCCCATGGAGAAAAACGATTTCAGCATCCTGGGAAACAAGAGTGTTGAGGCGATACGAGCGGACAGCGAGAGGGATGGTTTCCCACCCACGCCCACGGTGGAACAACTGGCTGCCAACGGGTTCTATAAGGTGGACCCGGTCCCCGGCTATAAATCCCCGAAACCCACCGCCGAACAACTGGCGGCCTGTAAGAGAATTTTTTCCAAACCGATCACCGGAGGCCCGATTGACCTCGGCTTTGATACCTATTTCGGAATGGATGTTCCGGGATATCCGCCGTATTGCTTTATTGAGAATGACCACACGGTCGGCATTCCTTCCCAGTTTTTATCGGAAAAATACCTCCTCCCCGCAGCCATGTTGGGAGAATGGCAGGGGCCGACTGCGAAAGATTGGGATTTTTATGCGGCACTCCCGAAGCTGGTTCAGCGCACGTGCGATTACACGATGGAGTCGGCCAAGCAAAACAAACCTTTTTTTGTTTACCTGGCGCTTCCCTGCCCGCATCAGCCATGGGCTGTAAGCGAGTCCGGGCGGCACAAGAGCGGGTTGAGCCTGTATGCGGATTGGGTGATGGAGACCGATGCCGCCATCGGCAAGGTGCTCGAAGCCCTGGATAAGAGCGGGTTGGCCGGGAACACCCTTGTCTTTCTCCTCAGCGACAACGGCTATGCTCCTTACGGAGTGGCGGAAATGATCAAGCGGGGACATTATTCCAGCGGGCCGTTTCGCGGCTACAAGGCCGATGCTTACGAAGGGGGTCATCGCGAGCCGTTTATCGTGCGTTGGCCGGGCGTGGTGAAACCGGGCACCGTTTGCGACCAGACGGTGTGCCACGTGGACATCATGGCCACGATGGCTGAAATGTTCGGGACCAAACTCCCGGAAAACGCCGGCGAAGACAGCTTCAGTTTTCTTTCGCTCTTGAAAGGGGGCAACGAACCCACCCGCCCGAATATGGTCAATCACAGCGGCCAGGGCGGGTATGGGATTCGCCGTGGAGATTGGAAGCTTATTGTGGAGGTTGACCACAAACTCCCGGATCAACTCTACAACCTGGCCGAGGATATCGGCGAAAGAAAGAACCTCGCAGACAAATACCCCGAACGGGTCGCCGAACTGCGAGCCATGATGGAGAAGCTTGTCGCCGATGGCCGCAGCACACCTGGAGCCCAGCAGAAAAACGACGTTCCGGTGCAGTGGCTGCCCAAAAAGGCGCCTGTGGCAAACACAGCAAAGCCAAAATAGAAAAGCACAACACTTGATCCGTGGACTCCAAGAGAACCTGCAAGTTCTGCTTCTTGCCCCCATACTGCTGGCAGGGCCAGCTCTTGGAGTCCCCGCAAAAGAAACCGTCGCCCCGGTTGCCAAGCCCAATATCGTCCTGATTCTTGCCGATGACCTTGGCTACGAGTGTATCGGGGCCAACGGCGGGGAAAGTTACCACACGCCGGTATTGGACAAAATGGCCCAAACCGGCATGCGCTTCGAACATTGCTATTCCCAGCCGCTTGCCCCTCCCTCCCTCGTGCAGATCCTGACGGGGATCTACAATGTCCGCAATTACACGGCCTGGACCGAGTTGGACTCCAGTCAGACCACCTTTGCCAGATTGTTAAAAAAAGCGGGCTATGTCACATGCATGGCCGGAAGCTGGCATTTATTGGAAAAAGGGATCGAATACCTTCCGGAGTTTTTTGGTTTTGACGAGTTCTACCTGTTCCGCCGCAACCAATATTACTGGGGGCCCACCGTGGTCATCAACGGAAACGCCAAAGATTTTCGCAAAGAGGATTACGGCCCGGACATTGTCAGCGACATGGTCCTTGGTTTCATTGAACGCAATCAGTCCAAGCCGTTCTTCTTGTTCTATTCCTTGAACCTGCCGCACGACCCCTTTTTACCGACCCCGGATTCCCATGTCCCGGACGCTTGGAAAAATGGGACGGAGATGAAAAACAGCAACAAGAAGTATTTCGCCGATATGGTGGAGTACATGGACAAGCTCATCGGCAAGCTCCAGGCGAAGCTGGAGGAGCAACGACTCAGCGAGAATACGATGGTCATTTTTGCAGGTAAAAATGGAACAGCGACCGGTATTTCCTCCCGCCTGAATGGGCGAATGGCTGCAGGAGGAAAGGGAAGCATGACCGATGCGGGAACCCATGTGCCGCTGATCGTCCATTGGCCCGCCGGGATCCAAAAGCCCGGGGTTTGCAGCGACCTGGTGGACTTCACCGATATGTTGCCGACGATGTGTCAAGTCGGCGGGGCGACCGTCCCTGCGGAGCTGGAGGTGGACGGCAGAAGTTTTCTTCCCCAATTGCGTGGCGAGCCCGCCAATCCGCGGGAATGGTGTTACTGCTGGTTCAGCAAGACTGGATCCGATGCAAAGGAATGGGCTCGCAACCAGCGCTACAAGCTCTACCGCACGGGGGCGTTTTTTGACATCAGCACCGATGCGTTGGAGCAGCACCCTCTGGCCGACTTGACCCCGGAAGCGGCGGCGGCGCGCACTCTGCTTCAGCATCCCTTGGATCGTTATCGGGATGCGCGTCCGTCCATTTTGTCCTCTCGACAATTAAAAAAGGTCAGCTTATCACAAGACAAAACATCAGAAATCCCATGAAACCCATTCATCCCAAAACCTCTCTCAGCGTTCTCGCGGCATTCACCGCGGCTTTGTTGCCGTGGGGGGCAAAAACCGCAAATGCGGCGGACCTCCAAAAGAAACCCAACATCATCGTGATCCTTGCCGATGACATCGGCTACGAATGCATGGGGGCCAATGGCGGGGAAAGCTACAAAACCCCGTTCCTGGACAAGCTGGCTCAAACTGGTATCCGCTTTGAACATTGCTACTCCCAGCCGCTTTGCACCCCTTCCCGGATCCAGATGATGACGGGTATCTACAACGTGCGCAATTATGTCGGCTGGGCCAGGTTGGATGAGAGCCAAACGACCTTTGCCAATCTTCTCAAAAAAGCGGGCTATGTGACCTGCATGGCAAGCAAGTGGCAACTGGGCGATCGTGATCTCGCAACGATCCCCAAACATTTCGGCTTTGATGAATCGTATCTGTTTCCGGATGGAGCCTGGCAATGGGGCCCCTCGCTCATGCTGAACGGACGCCTTGAACATTACCGTCCGGAGGACTACGGGCCGGACCTGGCCTGCGCACAGGCCTGCCGGTTCATTGAACGAAACAAATCGAAGCCGTTCTTTCTCTATTACACCGAGCACCTGCCCCACGACCCGTTCCTGCCGACTCCGGATTCCCATGAAACGGATGTTCAGAAATATGCCACCGGCATGAACAAGCAGGGGTTGATGAAACTCAGCAACAAAAAATATTTCAAGGGAATGGTGGAGTACATGGACAAGCTGAGCGGCAAGATTCTAGCGACACTGGAGGCGCAGGGAGTGCGCGAGAATACCCTGGTGATGTTTGTCGGAGACAACGGAACCGGGTTCGGCGTCCCCTCGCGATTAAACGGCCAGATGGTGATCGGAGGCAAGGGC
>CAIYQA010000099.1 GCA_903928175.1 uncultured Spartobacteria bacterium
CACCAAATCGCCCCCCGCGGCGATCCTTCTCAAGAAAGCCGCTGGCATTGCCGCCGGTTCCAAGGAGCCCAACAAGGTGAAAGTCGGCAAGCTGACCAAAAAGCAGGTCCTCGACATCGTCAAACTCAAGGCCAAAGACCTCAATTCGCGCAATGAAGAAGCCGGATTCCGCGTCATCGCCGGAACCGCCCGCCAGATGGGCATCGAGATCGAAGGTTAACAACAGAAGCAGATCAAACACTGACCCCGCGCCAACGGCATATTTGCCGCTGGAAGCGGGGTTTTCTGTGTTATGAAGGGATTCATCTTTTGCATCATTTCCCACCAACAAACAAAATGCGTCCCTGATCCGCGCGCTTGCGCCGGGAAACGACGGTGAGCTTGAAGTGGATCGCCAAAACCCTCATCATGGCATATGGACTCACGTCTCCTTTCTCCTTCAACTCAAAACCAAGCAAAATGAACCCAAAACTGTCAATAGTAAGGACTGACCCTTTTCCCTACGCTGTGGCCCACAGCACCCCTATCAGGTAGTTGCCAAAATAATTCCAGTGTGCCGGTCTTCCTGACCAGATGATTGGTTCGGACGCAACTTCTTCACTCCCCATGTCAAGCGTATGACGCCATCAAGCTGGCGTCTCGACCTTCGGATTTCAAACCGTGAAATTTCCCACCTTTAGAATGACCGAACGTAAATCCAAAGACCCGATCCATAGCGTGACGCTGGAAATGATCTTTACACGGTTGGTTGAGTATTACAGATGAGAGGAAATGGGCAGGAAGATCAGTATCCGGGGCTTCAATTTCGGCCCTGCCGACCGGACTGATCTTTTCGCGCCACCTTGAGGGTTAGGCGGAAGGATTACGGCGGAGGGACATGCCTCCGGTATTCATCGGAACCACGGCGAGGAGTTGGCCGATGCGCAAAACGCTCGGGATACCGCAGTTGGTCTCTACGATAATACTCGGGATGCCGTTGGTAAAAACAGCGGTCGTGGCGAACACCACCTTCAACGATGATGACTTCTGGCAAAATAATTTCTTCAGGAGGCAAGGGAGCGGCATACGCCACTGGTCTGCCATACTCGACGGGGCGACCGTATTCCGCAGGCCTGCCATATCCCACCGGGCGATCGTAATAAGGGGCGGGAACAATGCATCCCGAGGTCAGGCATGCGCCCGCGAACACCGCGAAAAGTTGGATTTTAGATTTCATATTTCAATTGTCTGAGCGAGGAGATCAAAGTGGCTTCCATTTCACAACCACCCCAGCGCATGTAAAGAAAATACAAGGGGAAGATTTCAGAATCCATCATGTCAGTGTTGGGGTTCCTCACTTCAGCATTTCCTCTGGATGCACTAAATAGCGAGTCAGCCTAGAACTCGCGTGAAACTTGAAGCCGCAGGTAGGCTGTGGGCGCGGAAACGTAACTTTGGTCGGCCCGGTAAAAATCAAATGTGCGCTTAAGGACGTAACCCGTAGCCAATTTGACATTCCAGCCTTTGGCCGGAATAAAGGCCAATCCCATACCTGCGCGCAGTTCTGAATATTCCACGGGCGTGCCGCTGTATCGCTCTCCCGTGCCGGAGTCCATTTTGTAGGTTCCATCGATATACTCGCCTCCAGTCCAGAGCGTCAGCCGTTCGCTCGGGGTATATTCCAAGCGTGGTTCAGGCAGGTTTCCGTAGAGGATCAGCTTGGGGTTGATAACCCATATCAACCCCGGAAAGGGCATTATGGGATAACGCTGCAACATCGCCGCGCGCAATCCCCACGCAATGTAGAGTTTCTCGTCGATGAGGGGAAGGTCGCCACCCAGTTCCAAGGGAATGTCGAAGGCACCACCAGTAACAGC
Source organism: uncultured Spartobacteria bacterium (assembly GCA_903928175.1). GTDB lineage: Bacteria > Verrucomicrobiota > Verrucomicrobiia > Chthoniobacterales > Chthoniobacteraceae > UBA695. The sequence continues at coordinate 1,857 of CAIYQA010000099.1, forward strand.
GTTTTCAAAGTAAAAGCCGGGCCGCACCTGTGCTGTAAAACCAATGTCTCCTTGGGTAATATTTACGATGCCTATGGGGAAGTTGAATGACTCGAGCGAGGACGGAAGCGGGCTGTTCTTACCAACGCCAAACGCATAGCGCTCCGCAGAGAGGCCCGCTTGGAAAAACCATGCTCCACCCAGCGCGGCGCGCTGGGTAAAATCAAGGGAGCTGTGGAAGGCATCCCCTCTTCCGCTGTCGGTGTGGTTAAACGCGCTGGCGAAGACGTAGCTCTCGTCGGTGGCAACTACCGTAAGCGGCACTGGCTCCTCAGCTTGCGTGTTGGTTCCGGCTTGAGCGCTTGCGCAGATTCCCCATAGAGTCCCCCATCCCACCAGAGTGCAAAGGATGCGCAGCGGACGATAAAGAGGAGCGCTCATTCGGGATTTACCCAAGGGCCTGCGAGCAATTTACTTGCGGTTCCAGCCGCTGCGCTGCTGCTCCACGAGGACTTCCAGTAAGCGGTCGATTTGCTCCGTGGTGTGGTGGGCGTTTACGTTGAAGCGCAACCGGCTCTGGTCGATTTTTACCGCAGGGAAGAGAACCGAATCCACATGAAACCCGTTCTCTTCCAGCACGGAAGCGTAATGTTCGCAGAGTTCCATATCACCAATCAACACCGGGACGATACAGGTCTCCTTGGAAAGAAGCTGGAATCCCGCTTCCTCCATGCGCGTGACGAAATAGTGCTGATTGCTCCAGAGGCGCTGGCGACGTTCGGGTTCGCTTTGAATGATTTCGATGGCCTTGCGAACGGCATATACCTGATCCGGCGGCAACGTAGAAGTGAACCCGTAAGCGCTGCACGTGTAGCGCAGTATGTTGGCGAGGTAGGACTCGCAGGCGATGAATCCGCCGATGGCTCCGTAAGCTTTGCTCAGCGTTCCCATGGAGATCAGGCGGGGGCTGTTGACAGCGAAGTGTTCGGTGGTGCCGCCCCCGTTTTTGCCGAGCACGCCCGTGCCGTGAGCGTCGTCGAGATAGATTGCGGCGTCGTATTCATCCGCGAGGCGAATCAGGTCGGGCAGAGGGGCGATATCGCCGTCCATGCTGAAAACGCCATCGCTGACGATGATCTTACATGTCGCGTCGGAGGCTTTCAAAAGCCTTTCCAAGTCGTTCATGTCGGCGTGCTTGTAAGTCACCTTGGGCTCGCCAGAGAGTCGAATGCCTTCGCGGATGCTGGTGTGGTTTGATTCGTCGGAAAAAAAGACATACTTTTCCCGGGATTTCGCCCGGTAGCCGAACGCGCGGGCAATGAGGTTGGTGCGGGTTAAAGCGCCCAAGACGCCGAGGTTGGTGAGGTAGCCGGTGGCGAAGAGCATCGCTTCATCCTTGCCTTTAAGATCGGCCAAAAGGGCTTCGAGGTCACGGTAGATGTCCATGTCGCCACCCAGCAAACGGGACTCACAGTTGCCCACTCCGTAGCACTCAAGCCCCTCGCGGGCCGCCGCGATCATCCGCGGGTCATGGGCCAGCGCCAAGTAGTTATTGGAGCTGAAGGAGACCATCTCTTTACCTTCGCACACGTAGGTGGGATCAGGCAGGGACGAGACTTTGGAAATGGCGTGAAAGGAGCGGTCATGGGTAAGCACCCAGTCGTGGAGGTCGCGGATTGGCTTCATGGGAAAGTGAATTAAATAACCAATTCTGGTGCTGAGGGTAGAAAAAAACGCGAAATTTGTTCTTCCCGCAGGTCAAAAAATAGTAGTGTGAAAAAGATCGTCTCTAAGCGTGTTCTTAACATTTTTCCTCACTGGTGTCCAGTTAACTGATGTGGAGTCCGTCATAAAGGGCGTGATTCAAAGTGGGTGAATAAAAGCGGCTCCGCGCCGGAGGCGCTCGCCTCCGGGGAGCGCACGCGTCTCGCGTGTTGGCAGGGGCGTCCCGCCCATGCGAACTTCCAATCCTCAGCAGCGAAAGAGCGTTAA
>CAIYQA010000100.1 GCA_903928175.1 uncultured Spartobacteria bacterium
ACGCGGCTGCCAGTTACCGCTTACGCTGGAAATCGCCCGATTCTCCACCCCCGCATCGCCTTGCAATGTCATTTTATCGCTCATTGCGTAGTTCCAGCGAAACTGGGCCGAGTGATCGATTTCATCACCAACCCCATTTCCCGTCCGCGTTCCTGCACCAACGCTAGCCCCCATTTGCAACTTGGATGCGATCTGGTAGTCGCTTACGAGTTTGATATTTTGATCTACGTAGCTTGCATTTGCTCCATAGGTTCGCGTGGAATAGCCAAAATCACAGCCTGAAGAAATTTTGTTTGTCGTTTGGTAACGCACTCCCAAGGTGGAGTTCAATGTGGTCTCATTTCCCTGCACACTGCTGCCTATCCCACTCCCGCGGCCGCTGACGTAGGAAGCCTGCCCCGTCATTTTTGTCTTTTCGCCCGGCAGCCAAGTGGCATCGAATCCACCCGATTGCCCGAGTCCGCTATACTCGGTATATTTCTGATATTGATTGTTGGACAATCCAAAATGCCCGGCAAAATTCAAGGGCGCTCCCGTATCTCCGTAAGTAACCAGGGCACCGCAATTCTGTATAAAAATCTGATCGCTTATCGGAATACTGGACGAAAAAATATTACTGTTATAAAACCACCCTCCCCCTCCCGAGACTTGCCACTTCAGTTTTCGGCTGTTGAGCAAATCCTCCACGGTGAGTTCGCTGAGCGTATCCAACGCGCTTTGCTCTTCTGTGCGCGACTCCGTTTGCACCCCTGTGGTTGGCAAGACTTGCTGGCGGTAGAGGTCATCCAGAGTTGTTATATCCTGGGCACCGGCCCATGCTCCGCAAAGAAGCGCCAGACCGAGGATCAATATCCAGGCTCTGCCTTTTGGAATATCGCGTTGTGGTTTCCTGGCTCTCATGCGTTGCTCAAAAATCGCTAGGCTGCGCCGGATTGCATCCGGATGGAGCTTCCCGGGTGGACCAGTTCTTCATGCCCGATTTGCGCCTCGATTTCCCGCCCCAGAAAATTCAGGAGGACGCATACACGTTGTTTGGCGGGTAATACTTTTGTCACCAATGTCTCCAAACCGGCAAAAATCCCGGAAGCGATGGCCACCACGGAGCCGGGGTTGATTTCGGGGTCGATCACGATGACCTCCTGCTCCGTCCCGGGGTGCAGTTCGCGCATGGAGGCGATGAGCGGGTCGTCCAGCCGGGGCACCCGCGACCCGAAGTGCAAAATGGTGGAGACGCCGTTCGCATGCCGCACCGCGAGGTGCATATCCAGATAATCGAACCGGGCAAAGAGATACCCGGGGAACATTGCTTCGATAAACCAGACTGCTCCGCGCCGGGTGGCCTTTCGATAGCGGATCCGGGGGCAATAAACCTCCACCCCTTGTAATTTCCGGAGAGACGCCGCGGCAATATGCTCGTGCTTGGGTTGAGCCTGTAGGCAATACCACGCAGGCCCGTTCTCCAGTTTTTGCGAGTCCACCATAGACGCTACTTGGTCGCACTCAAACGGCCCACAAAATCCTGGGTTGAGGGTCGGCAAAGCGGAAGGTTCTTGAGAGAGGTGTTTCTCTTCCGCAGAATACGCGCTAGCAGCTTAAGGGTTACGTGCATCAGCGTGATTTTTCCTCATGCTTTACCTGAGCGCAAGTATCTTCGATCCCTGATTTGGATTTCAGGAGTGCGAATTTTCCCCCTGTTTAAGACAAGCTGCCGCCCGTGGTCGGCTACGGTTTTCCACGTAGAACCACTGAGCGGTTGCATTGCCTTTGGGGCAATTTTTCACGGAGGATGATGAGAACCGTCAGGAAAATCCCCGGCGGTGAGGCGGTAAAATGCCTTAGAGCGGCTCTCGGGACAAGCAAAATCATAATTTCCTTACACCAAGTAAGGCAATTCTTACATTTATGAAAAATTTAATCCTCCGCTTGGCTTTCATTACCTGGTGGGTATGCTTGAACCTATGCTTAAACGCCCCGGTGCCGCGCAAACGATCGCGCTCATCTTTGTCCTTATTCCCGCTTTCGCGGCAGGTTCCGTGCCCGAATCGTACACAGCCGCACTGCTCCTGCTGGCGGGGGTTTTCCTGTTGCTTTTCCGCCCGGTCGCCGCGCTTCCCCGGTCGATCACCTACACTGCGTTTGCTTTGCCTCTGGGTGCCTGCCTGGCTTTTTTGCCGGTGGATTGGTTTGGCCGCGCCGAATGGCGCACGACCGTGGAATCCTACGGAAATATAGCGCTTGGCACGATGGTGACCCCGCAGCCCTGGCACACCCTTCAAGGGGTGGCAATGCTTCTGGCGGGCGTTGCCTTCGGCCTTTTTCTGCTGTCCCAACCCGTGAACGGGGAGACCCACGAGAAGCTGGCGGGGGCATTTACCCTGGGTGTGGCGGCGTATGCCGGATTTTCCATCTTTGCGGCGTGCACGGGCTGGCGACACCCTTGGGATATCTATGGTACGTTTGGATTCCTTTCCAATCGGAACCATGTGGGGACGCTTCTAGCCATGGGAGCGGTTGCGGGACTCGGGTCTTTCTGGAATCTGCTGGAACGCCGCCGCTGGGTTCAGGCTGCACTGCTCGGGGCAGCCATCATCCTGATTGCCTTTGCCACGCTCGCCTTTTGCCAAAGCCGCGCCGCCGCCGTGTTGCTTTTTGCAGGGTTTTTCCTGTGGCTGGCCGGGGTATTCCGTCGCGGTATTGACCGCCGGATTGCCTTGTCCGCGCTGGTGTTGATGCTGTTCACGCTCGCCATCTTTATCACTTCGCAAACTCCAGCTATGCAGCGGCTTAAAACGACCGCACCAGTGGCGCCGGTTTCTTTTGAAGCGGATCCCGCGGACCAACCCGGGAAGGAGCACTCGATCCAAAAGCCCGCCACGCTCGAGTTCCGGCTGCTCCTCTACAAGGACACCTGCCGGATGATTGCCGACCATCTCTTCACCGGCATCGGATTGGGAAATTTCAGATATATCTCCCAACAATACAGGGAGGCTTCCCTCTCCCAAGCGTTGGCCCTCCACCCGGACAATAGCTGGCTTTTGATCGCCGCCGAGGCGGGATTGCCGACGGCCATCGCCGCGGGGATTCTTGTTTTCCTGGGGTTCCTGCGCCTGCGCGGGTGTCAGCGCCATCCCTCGTGGTCTGTCCGATGGGCCAGCGGAGCTGCGCTGGCCATTTTTCTCGCTCATTGCGCGGTGGACGTTCCGGGGCACCGGGCGGCGACTCTTATGCCCGCCCTTTTTCTCGCGGGACTCGCTTTTCGCCAAGCCAAGAGGCGCTACCCCCAACCCTGCCTCTCCTTGGCAGCAAGCCGCGGCCTCTTTGCGGTTTCGGGAGTGGCTTTCCTCCTGGCAGGAGCTTGGCTGGGCGGATGGCTACCGGCCACCCGGGGGAAACTCCCCTCGGAGGAGGTGGAAAGGGCTCCCGATCTGGTTTACTCCCTGTACCAGCAAAATCGCACCGAAGAGGCGATCAGCCTCGCCCAAAACATTCTTGCCCGAACCCCGCTGGCTTCCGAGCTTTACTTCCAATGGGGCAGCCTGGCGCTCACTTTTGAGGGAACGGATAGACAGGTCGAACAGAGGTTCGCAATAGAGCGCATCCTTGAGCCCCATTTTATCGGCACCCCCCTCCGACAAGCCGCATTGTGGCTGCGCATTGACCCAACCCAGTCCCTGCGCCTCTATTCTGAAGCCATGGAGCGAGCGGATAAACAAGACCAGTGCTCGAACGAACACTACGCACGACGCACCTTTACAGCGATCATGCAGAGCGCCGCCAGTTTGCCGGATTCGGATAACCTGCTTTACCCTCTGACCGGCAACCGCCCGGAATTGCTCCTGCTCTGGAGCCGAAAAGCATCCCCGGACTTATTCTATTTGATATTGCATAAGATCTTCTCCCATGACCCGTCGCTTGAGCAATGGAGTCTCCAGGAAAAGCGGAAACTGCTCGGGCTTTGGTGGCAGAAAGGAAACCGCACGGAAATTCAGCAAATGCTCCACGAACACCCCGCCATGGAAGAGGCCGCGTGGCCGATTCTCGTTGGCGACTTAGTCGGCAACCTGCAATACGAAGAGGCATGGAGGAGCGCCGAAATGAGACTCCACCTGGATACCGCCGAGCTGGTCCAGGAAGAAGGAGGCTCCGCGCGCTTGCGCGCCGCCTACAACGAACACAAAACCGCCATTGCTGCAGAGCGCCTTGCCAAAGCTCTGCTGAAGGAGCAAGATTTCGAGGAGGTGCTGAGGCTTGCGGGGGCAGCCAAAGGCGATTTCACGCAATCCCCAAATCTATCCCGCATCGCATCCGTCGCCGCCGCGCGGCTGTCCCGCTGGTCTGAGGCGTGGAAACATCTGGTGGCGATGGCGCAGGTCGATCATCCCGAACTGGGACTAAAATAACGCGGAACCTTACTTGGCGCTGAACCGATAACTGATGGTGTTCTGGAAGGTTTCTCCCGGACGCAAGACGGTGGAAGGGAAGCTGGGTTGGTTGGGAGAATCCGGGAAATGCTGGGGTTCCAGGCAGAGGCCGGTGCGGAAGGTATAAGCTTTGCCGCCTTTGCCGATGCTGCCGTCCAGGAAGTTGCCAACATAGAACTGCACGCCCGGCTCGGTCGTAAGCACTTCCATCACCCGCCCGCTGGTCGGCTCATACACTTTGGCGATGATCCCGAGTTTGCCGGGTTTCTTGTTCAAAACCCAGTTGTGGTCATAGCCGTTGGCAAATTTCAGTTGTTCGTCTTTTTCGTTGATCCGGGCGCCAATCGCGGTCGGTTTTCTGAAATCAAAGGGGGTGCCTTCGACCAGGCGCAGTTCGCCGGTGGGGATCAGGTTCTTGTTCACGGGGGTGAATTTGTCGGCCTTGATCGTCACCACATGGCCGAGGATGTCCCCATTGCCCGCCCCGGCCAGGTTGAAATAGGAATGATGCGTGAGATTGACAATGGTCGGTTTGTCCGTGGTCGCGGTGCAGTCGAGCCGCAACTCGTTTTCAGCGGTCAACACATAAACGGCTTTCACGGTCAAGTTGCCCGGATACCCCTCTTCGCCGTCTTTGCTGATATAGCTCAATTCCAGAGCCTGCCCTTCTTTCGTATTCACTGGTTTGGCAGCCCAAACCACTTTGTCGAAACCTTGGAGCCCGCCGTGCAATGAGTTCGGCCCGTTGTTGACTGCCAGTTTGTAGGATTTGCCGTCCAATTTAAACCGGCCTTTGGCAATGCGGTTGCCGTAGCGTCCAATCAAGGCGCCGAAGTAGGGACTATCCTTGAGATATTCCTGGAGCGTATCGTACCCAAGAGCCACGTCGTCGAATTTGCCGGCACGATCCGGGGCGAGGAGGGAAACGACCAAACCCCCGTAATTGGTGATCCGCGCTTCCATGCCGTGGGCATTGCGCAGGGTGTAGATTTTCACAGGGGTTCCATCTTTGGTTTTGCCAAACGGTTTCACGGTGATTTTTTGCAAGGATGTGGCGGAAGCGCTGGTGTTATGGGCCATGGCGGTTAAGGGGGTTCGCTTTGATGGTTTGTGCATCATTGGTTACGGGTGAATTCACAACGGCCTTTTGAAGGCATTGCGCCTGCTCTGTTGGCAGGCGGCAACCGGGGGATCAACCGAAGGAAACCGATCAGGAAGCGGCGCTTTTTGCAAGCATTCCTTGTAAAATTGCACCAACGCAATCTGTTGGGGAAAATGAGTCCGGTCATCCGGTCACTGGAGCCGGTGCAAAGGATTTTTTCTGAGTTGTTAGGCTCTTGCCAAGCGTTGGCGGAACGAACCGAACACAACCGGGACACACAGTGCCAGAAGCGCGTAAATACTGCCTGGCTCTGGGGCCATGGCTGAGGTCGCTGTATTGCCGAAAGCCACATCATCGAACTCAAAAGCAATGGCGCTAGAACTTGCAACCACTTTCGTAAAGGGCGTGCTCGAAGTAATGTTGACATAGGTGGTGCCATTCGATCCTTGGCTGCCCATGGAAATTTGAGCGGCAAAGTTTGATCCCGTAACCGTACCAAGGTTATTATTTGCAGCGTCGTAAAAAGTCAGAGAGTTGTATGAATCCACCGACCCCCAAAGGATTCCAAAATAGTTCTCCGGAGTTGCAAAGTTGAATGTTGCTGAACCTCCAGTGTTGAGTGCCACGTAATTGGTGGAATCGGCACCATTGTTCGGCTTTTCACCAAAAAAAACCGCTGTTGCCCCCGAGTAGTAAGGGGGGGCTCCGCTATCGAATAAGGCGTTATTTGCAGAAAGGGTGACATAGGATGGCAGCCCGCCGTCGAAATTTACCAGTGTAGCGCCACTCAAGGTGGGGATGCCCCCAATCTGACTGGTAACGAGCAGGGTTGCGTGCGCAGAGGAACTGAGGCTGCAAATGCCCAATAAAACAGCGCCAATCACGAGGCGGAGTTGCGGCAATACGTATTTATGCGATAAAATGGCTGATTTTTTCATGGTTTTGCTCTTTTTCTAAAACTAATACGCATGTAAACGTATGTTTCTTGACCTTTTTGTCAAGAGTTTATCAGAAAATATTCGTAGTCGGGCTGGGCAGCATACTACAAAGTGAATGAACTTTCTGTGTGCGGAGGGGATTTCGGCACTGGCACACCAATACTTTCATCGCCGCCTTGCGTCACGATGGCATTGATGCGCCTTGGCTTTTGGACAGCCTACGGGACGGAGAGGGCAGAGGTGTGCAGCACCACCCGGTGCCTCCGTTATGAGAAATCAAATGCTGCCCAAAAAATCCGCTTCAATGGGCATTTTGCTATTGGAGTGGGTTCACATGCATGCAAATGAGTTTTGCACCATTTTAGCTTATGGGGGGGCTGCATTTAAGAGCCACTCCCAAAGGTATTTCAGAGAATACCGGCGATAGGGGTCGAACCTACACGTCTTTAAA
>CAIYQA010000101.1 GCA_903928175.1 uncultured Spartobacteria bacterium
GGCAATACCGCCCCTTTGACGGCACGACTCTGGGCGTTTCAGGTTTTAGGCGAGTGGACGCCTACACTTCGGGCACCACATTGAACATAGGCCAAACGCTTGGGTGGACAGGCACAGTCTCCCAACGGCTTTTCCAGCGACTGTATCTAAATGTTTCGGGAGGATTCGAGACAGCTCAGAGGGACACAGTGAATCCTTCACCCAACGGCACTTCGGATAAAATCACCTTTTTTGGCACCTCGCTCGGCTTTAACCTGCTGAGGTGGATGGGAGGCTCGGTTTTTTGGCGGGCCACATCCAGCCACGGGGAAAGGACTTATGACCAAATGACCTACGGAGTTCAATTGTCCGCTTTTTATTAGCCGCAGTGACGCTTTACATGGTAAGAACAACAAATAATTCGTGAAAACAATATATTACTTCCTCTTCGCACTCACCGTTTTGACCGGTTCCCTGAGTGCGCAAACCACAACGCAAATTTCCAAAACTGCGACCGATCCATCCGCCAGCGCATTGGCGCCCGTGGGGGATGCAGCGTCGAGGGCGGTGAACCAACAACCGGCGGTTTTGCATGGCTCTTCGGTGGCGATTCTGCCCACTCCAACGCCTGTGTTGCCAGCAGCGGCTCCCGCCCTCGCCATTCCCGCGACATCGATGCTTTATGTGATCCAACCCTCGGACGTGGTCCAAATCTCCGTCTATCGCGAACCGGACCTTACCAGTGTCGTTCGTTTGGCCGCGGATGGCAGCATCACCTTTCCTCTGATCGGGCGCGTTGTATTGTCAGGACTTACCGTTCAACAGGCTCAAGACCTCCTTGCCCAAAAGCTCGGAGCTGATTATCTCGTGAACCCCCAGGTGATGGTGACGATTGCTGAATACACCAAACGGCATTTCACCATTCTTGGGCAGGTGCAAAAACCGGGAGCCTTTGATCTGCCCGTGGATGAGAAGTTGACGATTCTCCAGGCGGTCGGGATGGCAGGTGGATTTACGCGCATCGCGAGCCCAAGTCGCATCGTGGTGAAGCGGTTGACAAAGGACAAGAAGGAAGTTGTCATCAAAGTGAATGTGGCAAAGCTGGCAAACAAAACATCCGATGAAGAGTTTTTCATTCAAGAAGGGGATGCCATATCAGTTCCTGAAAGCTATTTTTAGTCGCCGCACGCAATTTGGTTTCAACAATGTATAAATAACACATTTTCTCAATGGACAACTTACAGAACGAAGAACAGCCAAGCATGCCCGCCTCAGAGGGGGGCATTGACTTGATGGAATGCCTCTACGCAGTTCAAAAGCGCCTCTGGCTCGTTGCGCTGGCCACCGTTCTGGGGGTCGGATGCAGTATTGTTTATTTGGCGCGAACGACACCAGTCTTCGCCGCAAGGTCGGTGCTGCTTATTGAGCAACGAGCGGCACAGGTGGTGCGCATGGAATCAGTGGATCAAAACGACGCCCGCTATCTTGACGTGATGAATACGATCGTGGAGACAATGCGAAGCAGGACGTTTCTTCAGCGGGTGGTTGACAACCTGAATCTCCATGAGAATCCTGATTTTCTGCCTAAAAATGAGAACGGACTGCCCCACACAAAAGAGGAAGCTCTTGGCGTATTAGGTGGGTGCATCAAGACAAGCCTGCGTAAAAACACCCGGTTGGTTGACATCGTTGCCGAACATCAAAAACCCGAAATCGCACGGTTGCTTGCTGACAGCGTAGCCAAGGAATTCATTCGCTACGGAAGCGACCAGCGCGTGGCATCCTCGCAGGAAGCTAATCAATACATCAGTGACGAATTAACCAAGCTTCAAGACAAAATACATCACACTGAGGAGATGTTCCAAAAAATCCCAGGAATGTTCATGCTGACAGGGACAGATGGGCAATATGGAGACATCGCCGTTGATCGACTCAAAGATTTGAATTCGCGTTACGGCGCAGCCAGCGCAGAGCGGTTTTCGCTTGAAACAGAGCGAGCCAGGGCGATTGAGAACGCGAACAAACCCGAAGAGTTGTTGAAGCTCCCCAGCGTGGCGGGTCATCCCATTGTGGCTCCGCTGCTTGCGGCGCTGGTGGACAAGGAGTCCAACTTGGTTGTGCTGGGCCAGCAGTATAAATCCAAACATCCTAAATATATAGCCGCCGTCGCGGAGATCGAAAGCTTGAAAGCAAGCCTGTTTCAAAAGGCCATAGAAGCCTCTGAACGGATTTCCATCTTGTGCTCCATAGCTCGGGACCAGGAAGAAAAACTCAGGCAATCCGTGGTTGCGCAACAACTGGTACTGGCGCAGCAAAATCGGGATATGTTGCAATACGGCCCAATGAAACGGGCGTACGATGCTGATCGTGCCATGTATGATTCAATGCAGGCCCGGATGAAGGAAATTGATGTCACCAAGGGTGTGGACGGGAATCCGATCAAACTCGTAGATGATGCCACCGTTCCCGGGTCACCCATTCGTCCCCAAAAAATGATGACGCTGGCCACGGGGGGGATGGGCGGGCTGATGTTCGGAGTCGTTGTAGCCGTCGGAATCAACCAATTTCGCCGTCGTTTGCGGACGGTTGGCCAAGTGGAAAAGTTGACGGGCCTGCCGGTTTTAGGCGCGTTGATGAAACGGAAGAGGAAACAGGGGCAAAATTCCAAAGACTTTTTGATCCACGCGCAGGAAAATGACGCAGAGAGCTTCCGCGCCTTGCAAACAGCCATCTCGGCGCGGGTAAAAGCTGAGGACCGCCGCTCCCTTATGGTGACAAGCGCCGTTCCCGGTGAAGGTAAAACCTATGTGAGCATCAACCTGGCTCTGGCATCCGCACAAAGCCGCACAAAAACGCTGCTGATTGACGCCGACATGCGCAAGAGAACCTGCTCGCGCATTTTCAGAGAGAACACAAACGAGCTTGGTTTCTCGGATATTTTGTCAGGCCAGGCGCGGCTGGAGGATGTGGTCACCTCTACCGAGATTCCCAATCTGTTCTTCATCGCAGCGGGCAAAAATCAACGCAGCCCGGCGGAATGGTTGTCCCCAGCAGCTCTTAAATCCACCCTTGAGAGCGTTTTGAAGGAATTTGATCAAATCATCATGGACACCGCCCCGGTCTTGGCGGTCAGCGACAGCTTAATCATCGCAACGGAGGTGCAGGCAGTGTGCTATGTCGTCGGTTCCGGGATAGCGCGATACCGTGAGGTTGAGCACGCCTGCAAACTGCTCGCGGAGGTAAAAAATCCCCCCATGGGCATCGCCATGAATTTTGTTGAAAAGAATTGGGGTAATGAACCGTATTACTACGAAAATTATTATGGGCAGACAGAGTACGGCGAATCCTCCCCGGAGTCGTAGAGAAACGAAGCGCCATGAAACGCCCGATGCATCCCTTCCTCTGAAGATGGGCGGAGGTGGGCTATAGAATCTCGAACCCGAACCGCATCCGAGTGGATCGAAACAGGGCAAGGTAAAGCGGTCAATTTTTTACCGGCTTATGTCATTCAGAACGGTCTATAAGAACATTCACGCTGCCGAGGACCCGTCATGGAGTGCCTTGGGAACAGCAGGCGCCGCCCTCAATGAAGCTCTCGCGCCCAGGGGACTTACTCGCACAGAGCGGTTCGCAACCCTTTTTTTGGTTGGGACGGACTTGGTGGCATGGGTGATTGCAACCGTGCTCGTACTGCTTTTGGTGGCAAACGATGCGCCTGAGGATTATCACCTGGTAACGGGGCCCCTCCTCGTAACCTTGGCCCTATACGTGATCAACGGTTACAACCGAAGAACGGATTTCTTGTCGCTGGAATATTTCAGCGAGCATTTGGTAGCGATAACCATATCCGCAGCGTGCGCGATGCTGGTTACCTATGTTCTTTCCACATTCAACCTTTCCGTGAAACCCAGTCGGGCAGCGATCCCCTTTCAACTGGCGGTCTTTGCCCTCATTTCGCTGGCCGCGCGACGTTTTTTAGGCGGCCGCATTGCAGCCAAACACGCGAGTGGCTGCCTGCTGGTGCTTGGTGAAGGCAAAAAGGCGGAGCGCTTTTGCAAAAACTGTGTCGAACTTGTCATTAACCGTAATATCGAACTTATTTCGCCCAGCAGTGAAACGGCGCAGTTGAAAAGCTTTGGAACCCATTCGGCGAGGAAAGGCCGCGGCACGGTTCAGCCGGACTTGCCGGACTTATACCAATCCTCCGGCTGCGTCGCGGTAGCGCTCGCCTGTGACGTTTCCAAACTGCATCCCGCGATATTGCATCGATTAATACGGTTGCACTGCTCCGGCGTTCGTGTGCAGACCGTGGAGGCCTTTCAGGAGCAGCATTGGCAACGCGTGAGCGCCTATGCGGTCGGTCCCGACTGGCTTTTTGACAACGAGTTTGTCCTTTCTCACGGATCCATCTACAGCCAACTCAAGCGACTGGGCGACATCCTCTTCTCCCTGTGCGCTTTGGTCCTCCTGAGTCCGTTGTTTCTTCTCATCGCCTGCATTGTGCGGTTGGATAGCCCCGGCCCGGCCATCTTCCGTCAAGAGCGGGTCGGTAGAGACGGGCGTGTTTTTTCCATGTGTAAGTTTCGCACGATGTGTGAAAACGAAGGCGACATTTACACCCAAAAGACCGATGCCCGAATCACGCGATCCGGACGCTGGCTGCGCATTTTCCGACTGGACGAATTTCCACAGCTTTGGAACGTGCTCGTTGGGGACATGAGCTTGATCGGGCCGCGTGCCGAGTGGGTGAAATGCGCCGAAATCTACGAGCAAGAAATCCCCCATTATCACATCCGGCATCTGGTTCATCCCGGGATCACCGGTTGGGCCCAAGTAAAATATCGCTACGGGGAAAACACCGAAGACGCCCTTACAAAATTCGAATACGACCTCTACTACATTCGGCATTATTCCTTTGAGATGGACTTCCGTATCGCGATCAAAACCATCTACACCATCATCGGCGGAAGAGGCCGGTAGGATGCAAGGAAACGTGCGTATTACCCTATGAAAATTTTGATTACAGGCGGCGCCGGCTTTATCGGCTCCAATCTTGTCGGATGGTGTTTGCGTCACACGGATGCCAGCATCGTCAATGTAGATAAGCTCACCTATGCCGGCAATTTGAATTCCCTGGACCACGCGCTCGCAAGCCCCAGACACACCTTTGTTCAGGCCGATATCTGCGATTCGGAGGCAGTGGAATCTGTGTTTTCACAACACCAGCCCGATGCGGTCCTTCATCTGGCTGCCGAATCGCACGTGGATCGTTCCATTGACGGCCCCGATCAGTTTATCCAGACCAATATTATCGGCACCTACAATATGCTTGAGGCCAGCCGGAAGCATTGGCTGCGCCGGAAACAGGCAAACCAGCCCGGGCAGGCGGACTTCCGGTTCTTGCACGTCTCGACCGATGAAGTTTATGGCTCGCTGGAGGCCACCGGGCCGGGGTTCAACGAGCGCACAGCCTACGACCCTCATTCCCCTTATTCCGCCAGCAAAGCGGCCTCCGACCACCTCGTCAAAGCGTGGTTCCACACCTACGGACTCCCGGCGCTCATCACCAACTGCTCCAACAATTACGGCCC
>CAIYQA010000102.1 GCA_903928175.1 uncultured Spartobacteria bacterium
AGAAAATGGAGGAATGAGATGTGGTTGAAAAAGAGGGACTGGGAGTCGGCGCGGGCGGAGCGGCGATCGATGGAAACAGGGATGAGGTAGTGTTCAGGGGTGTGCCCGCGCGCGGCGAAGAGGCGATCCACGGCTTGCACCGCCAACGCGAGCAGGTAAGGCATTTTGACCAGGTAACCGCCAAGGGCGAAAGCGGTTTCGGTGAGACGTTGACTCTGCGCTGCATCGAGGATCTCGAAATGATATTGAAACCCGGGGCGGCCTAAAGGGATTGGAAGACAGGCAGGTCGGATATCTGCGCAGGAGCGGATGGCTCGGTTGACGTTGCGGCCCGCCGCAAATTTCTCGCCCCAGTGGGAGAGATACGGTTCGCGGACAGGGCGGGTGATTTCCGGCGGCGAGGTTGCGGTATCTCCCGCGGCGAAAGCGGCCAAGCGGTCGAGGAAGAGTTCCGCGCCACGTGCATCAAAGAGTCGGTGGTCGAATACCATGCCGAGGTAGGATCGATCTGGGCCGACATGAATGAGGCGGAAGGTGACGTGGTCGCGCGCGCAGGGAAACGGGGTGTTTAGGGCGCGGCAAAGTGCGGCTATGGCGGCTTGAGCATTAAGTTGTGCGGGGAGGATGTCCACAGCGCAGTGGCCGGTGGGCCAATCCATTTTCCAGAAGGGCGCGAGGTTTAGCCAGTCGCGCGCGGGCCGACCGGAGAGAGCGGGAAATCGGGCGGCAAAGGCATGGACGGCTTCCCGCAGCCGCGCTTCATCCAAGTGGCCTTCCAGTTCGAGAAGGATTTGAGAGGTGTTGCCCGCGCCGGTGGCCCGCTGCGTCATGCAGTCGAGCGTGCCGATGATCCAGTCCACCCCGGTCAGGTAACGGCGGTCGCTTCGGTATGGGAGGGCGAACGGCATGGGTGAGTCGGAGGCTTCAACTTTCGGATGCGATACGCGCAGAGATGTGGGCGGCGAGCGAGGCGATACTTTCCAGCGTATCGCGTGTGAGCGGGCCATCGAGGAGGCTCAGGCCGAATTGTTTTTCGACCAGGACGAAAAGCTCGAAGAGGCGCAGGGAATCGAGCCCCAGCGTTTGGATCGAGGTGGAGGAGGTGATGGCCGGGTTCTCCGGGAACATGCCGGAGATTTCGGCCAGAAGGGTGCGTTCGATTTCTGCGGTGGTGGGAGCGGCGGGCATGGTGCGATCAGAATGGGGCAAGGAGTTGGATTTGGCCCGCCGTGCCGTTGCAGTGGAGGCGGGTGAGTAGAACAGAGGCGAGCGGTTGCGGTGCGGTGGCTCGGCAAAGAGGAAGGGCGTTTGCGCCATCGGTGACCGGGGTGGCAAAGCAGACCTGCTCTTTGAGCATCAGCGCGGCAGCGCCGGCTTGGAGCGGGGTGCCTCCGGTCATGCTGCCAAAAAGCGGTGCATAGGCGGCGAACTGGGTGCCGACGGTTGTGAGGTTGGCATAACCGGATTCATCCGTAAGTGTGCCGTCAGCTTCCAGAATATGCAGACCGGGCGTTGTGGCGGGTATGGACCCGGGGGTTGTCATGATCTGTCCAAGCCTGGCATAGGAGCCGGGACGAGGCGTAGAGGAGAGGAGGAAAAAGGCACTCCCTTCTCCGGGAATTGCGGCAGGATCTTTTGCAAACGCGAAAGGGCGGAGTTTGCCGTCCATCGGTGCGCGCAGGAGTGAGCGGCAGATGAAATGCATGACGCTGCCGAGTTCGTCCATACCACCCACGAGCACGTGATCGCACTGCCCCGCAGCGAGCCATTGGCGGGCGAGAAGAAGCGCGTGGTGAAAGGCGAAATGAACTTGTGTGAGCGTGAGCACCGGCCCCTGAAGATCGAGCGTGGAGGCGACATACGCGGCGGCGGCGTTTTGGACGGAATGGGAGAACACCGTGGGCGAGACAGCGGCGTCGCCGTAGGTGAGGATTTCGTCGAGGAACTGGAAGGTTGTCGCGTGGGAACCAAACGCGCTGGTCACAATGAGCCCGATGCGGCGGCGGTCGAGGTCAGGCGGAAGTTGCGCATCAATTAGGGCGTCCGCAGCGGCGAAGACCGCCATTTTTGAGAGACGATCCGCGCGGCGCACGTTGCGTCCGAGCGATTTGTCTTCGAGCGCGCCGGGAGGTAGTGGATAGACGGGCAATTTGTGGTCGTCGGGCAACGTGATTGTGACGGGAGGTTGCCAGCCAGATAGCAGGGCCGAACGAAGAGAGTCGGTGCCGCGTCCAGTGGCGGCTACAATGCCCAAGCCGTTGAGAAATGAGGTCATTGTGCCTCTCCTTTCGTGAGTCCCAGCAGCAGGGCGGTGTTGTTGCCGCCGAATGCGAGCGAGGTGGAGATGGCGAACCGTCCGTGGATTTCCATGTGTTCGCGGAGCGGGGTGATCGGGATACGCTCGTCCTGTTCGCTGAACCCGATGCTGGGAGGCAACCAGCCTTCGCGCAGGGCGAGGCCTGTGAATACCGCTTCCAGTCCGCCCGCAGCTCCGAGGGTGTGGCCGGTGTAGCCTTTGGTGGAAAGCACGTGAAGCGATGGACCGAAGAGGGCGGCGATGACGTTGCCTTCAATGAGATCGTTCTCCTGCGTGCCGGTGCCGTGGGCATTGACGAACACGATCTCCTCCGGGCGCACCCTGGCAAGTGCGAGAGCCTGGCATACGGCGGCGCGCAATCCGCGCCCTTCGGGATGTGGCGCGGTGAGGTGATGGGCGTCGCAGGCGGCGCCGTGTCCGTAGAGCGAGAGATCCGGCGCGTAGCCGCGCGCTGCTGCATGTGCGGGGGATTCCAGGACGAGCACCCCCGCTCCTTCACCAAGGTTGAGCCCTTGGCGGTGTTTGTCGAAAGGCGTGCAGGGAAACGGGCAGCCGAGGCCGAGTGCGTGGAATCCGCTCAACGGCACGCGGTTGAGTTCGTCCGCGCCGCCCGCCAGCACGAGGTCGCAGAGCCCGGCGTCGATCCATTGTGCGCCGATGGCAATGGCATCCGCGCCGGAGGAGCAGGCGTTGGTCACGGTGACAGTGAGGGCTTGAATGCCCAAGTGGGCGGCGACGGCATCGGCGAGGTTGCCCTTGAGATACCTGCGCACGGGATCCATGGATGCGCTGCCGGTGGCCTTATAGCTGCGGTAGAACGCAAGATCGTTGAGTTGGCTGGCCACCGTGGTCCCCAGGCAGACGCCCACGCGCGCGGAGACCAGCATGGAGGCATCCAGCGCGGCATCCGCAAGCGCTTCGCGCACGGCGTGTAGCGTCAGTTCCAGCGTGCGGACGCCGTCAGAGTACGGGTGCGCGGCCTCGAATCGGGTGACTTCAAACACCGGAAGATCGAGCGGCGACTCGAACAGCGTCAACTTGCCGGGTTGGCGGCGGGCGGCGCGGAATGAGGCAAGCGTTTCCGCGGTTGTGAGGCCGGGGGCGGAGACCGCACCCATCCCCGAGATAAACGGTGCTGGCACGGGAGCGTTTATTGGGCTTCTGGGGAGGCGGATTCGGCACCCAGCGGATGCGGGGAGTTTTCCACGATATAGTTCGCCAATGCGTTGATGGAGCGGAATATCTCGGTTCCCTTTTCGGTTTCCTTGATGTTCAGGCCGTAATTTCGCTGGAGAAGGACGACGATTTCCACGGCGTCGAGTGAATCGAGACCGAGCCCCTCGTCGCCAAAGATGGGTTCGTCATCGCCAATCTCCTCCGGCTTGATGTCTTCCAGTGCAAGGTGGGATACGAGAAGTTCCTTGAGTTGGATTCGGACTTTTTGGAGGAGTTCTTCCTTTGGTAGGTTGGTGTTGTTCATGGTCTTATGCTGTAGGTTTGGTTGCGGTGCTTTTCCAGATGTTATTAAATAGGAAGCATTGAAGAGGGTGGCGTTGAAGATGGTTTTCCAAAAGCGCGGCATATTCCTGCACCCCGCGGCGGAGGAACGCGGC
>CAIYQA010000103.1 GCA_903928175.1 uncultured Spartobacteria bacterium
CGCGCGATGCGGGGGTGGCGCGCCGTCAGAAGGGCCGACCCCAGCGCCGCAAGAGCTGCTACGGATGCCATCGTCAGGGTGCGGTGCGCCCAGATCGCATGGGCTTCCAAAACAGCCTCCATTTCGGGCGTTGTATTTTCCAGCAACCCCGCATCGGACTTTCCCGCCGTGACAGCAGCCCACGCTCCCAACGCTCCCACGCCAAGCAACACGACGGCAAACCCCGGAATACAATGTTTACGCCAGACTACGGCGAGAAAAGCCGCCCCGCTCCCGAGTGTAATCAAGACCACCGGAAAATGCACCAAGGCAGGATGCAAAGGATCAGGCAAAAGGTTCATACATGGATCGCCGTGAGGTTTGGCCTAAACCAAACCGAGGCACTATTGAACCTGCTGGTATTCGTTACGTCCCTCGTGGCAAACCGGGCAAAGAAGGAGCGGCACCCTGTTGACTATATTTCCGCACACTTTGCACACATAGACTGGCAAATCGATGTTCTTGTCGAGGCTGTCCAAGGCCTCTTTGTAAAGATTGACATGGCCAGCCTCGACCTTTTGCGCCTGAAGGAAGCTCCTCACTGCCTGTTTGGCCCCGTCTTTCTTGGCCTGCGCCACAAAGCTAGGGTAAAGCGTCTCGCTTTCCTGAGCTTCCCCTTTGATCGCCGCTTGAAGGTTTTCGTTCGTCGCACCGACCTTCACTGCCTCGAGTTTGAACTCCTTGACTTGGCCTCCCAACGCCACGATGGCCGCCTTAAAACTCTCCCTGTGGATAGTCTCAGCCATGGCGGTGGCCCGGAAGAGACGCGCCGCATAGGCATTTCCTTCGGCTTGCGCCTTCTTTGAATACGCTTCGTAACGACGGGCCGCGTTGGATTCGCCTTGGTAGGCGGAGTTCAGATTGTCGAGTGTCTGCAGAGAGACCTCTGCGCACACTGGAGTAACCGCCGCGAGAAGGGTGCTGATCATTACAATAAAAAACCGTTTCATAGCATGAGAAGTCTCATAACTCCCTAATAAAATCCAGTATAATGTTGTCCCAAATTGCCTCCCAATGCGTCAGCCAAAAAGGCAATATCGCGTGGTGGTTGGGTCATTGTTCAAAACGGAACTGTATCTATTGGCAAGCGAGTGCACTACTGGGTATGCGAACATTTCGAATAACCGGCGATTACGAAGAGGTAGACGAGGCGTTTCTTAGCCGCCCGTCTTGCTCTTGAGTTGCTCTACTTGCTTCTCCAGTTCGCGCATGCGGCGGATCACATCAGGCAACTGCTGCACGCCGATCCATTGCCGCTTGGCCTGCTTGTCTGGCGCGGCAGGGTAGCCGAGCACCGTTGCCTTGTCCGGTATATCGCGCATAACGCCGGACTTCGCGCCGACCATGGCCTGATTGCCGAGTTTCAAATGCCCTGCAATTCCCGACTGCGAAGCGATCACGCAATAATCTCCAAGGCGCGTGCTGCCGCCGAAACCCACCTGGCCCATGACCAGGCAATGCCGACCAATGCTCACGTTGTGGGCGACATGCACAAGGTTATCGATCTTGGTGCCCTGGCCAATGATGGTGTCGCCGAGTGCTCCGCGATCAATGGCCGCATTGGCCCCTATCTCCACGTCGTCGTGAAGGATCACTTTACCAATCTGTAGGATTTTGCGGTGGTGCCCCTCGTCGAACACATAGCCATAACCGTCCGAGCCGATGACCGTGCTGGCGTGGATGGTGACGCGGTGGCCAATCTGGCACTTTGCATAAATGACGACATTCGGGAACAGGCACGCGTCGTCGCCAATCTGCGAGTCCCGGCCGACTTGATTGCCACCCATGAGCACGGAGCGCGCGCCGACACTCACCCGTGCGCCGATCACACAATTTGGCCCGATGTGGGAGGTGGGATGAATCTGCGCCGATGGGTCGATGGTCGCGCTGGCATGAACGCCCGGCGCGAGTTCATCTGCCGGAAAAAATACAGGCAGCACTCTGGCCATTGCAACGCGAACATTCGGCACGCGGATGAGGACTTTCTTCGAGGAGATAAAATCGCCAGCCACGAGAATAGCTGTGGCCTGACTCCCCTCGGCGGTGGCGAAGTAGGTTTCGTGTTCGGCGAAGGTGAGGTCGCCCTGTTTGGCGTCACCTGCGGACGCGATGCATGTTAATTCGACCGAGCCATCGCCAAAGACTTCGCCTTGAACTTGTTCCGCAATGAGAGAGGCAGTGAAAGGCATGGCGTGAAGAACTCGGTTGGATGTTGGATCAGAGGCTTCCGACCTCTGCGTTCCGATTTAATCCAGAGGAGAGTCTGAGCTTTCAGAGATACTAAGGTGAACCCCGCGTAACACGCAAGTCACAATCGCGTTGTCACTGTAGCCAGTATCTTGATATGGTGCGAATCCTTCGTTTGGGCGTGTATTTCATGGCCTTTGGGTATGGTTTTGATCTTATTGCCCCCATTTCTGTCCAACTACACTCGATGCTTGTTCCCGCTAAGACTGGATAAATTCCACGCTGGCCGGTTCCGAATCTCCCTCTGTCTGATCGCACTCAATCTTTACTGCGTCCGTGTTGAATTCGCCTCGCGGCAACGAGAAAACCTTCTCCCATTTGTGGGATGCCCCCGGCTTGATGCTTTCCACCGTGAGGTCAAGCGGTCTTTCTTTCTGCTTCGCGTCCACCACGTGGCCACTCACATGCACGTGGGTGAGCGGGAACGGCGATTTGTTAGTCACAATCACGTCGTCGGTGCCAAATCCCATCCCCAGCGTCAGCGTTCGGCCGGTTTTCCAGCCGAGGTTGATGGCCAGCGCACAATGGGGCCGAACCAGCGCGGTGTACGGCTCGCAATGGAACTCGCGCAGCGACTGGAAGTCGGGGTTTTTCTTGATTTTGAGGACGTCCTGGTAGGCATACTTGCTGAACAGAAGCTTTAGGCTCGCACACGCATCCTCCTGTTTGCCGGATAGGCTTTGGAGCGCAGCCAGATTGAGGGTGAAGGCCGCGTTTCCTCCCCGTTTCCTCTGCACGGCCAGCGTTTGCGCAAGCGCTTCCTTGTAATGCCCGCAGGCGGCCAGCGCCCAGCCACGCGCTTCCTCCATCTCACCGGTGGGATCGCCGCGTGGGAAGAGCTTCAAGCAAGCATCCCAGAGTCCCACGGCTTGCGCGGCTGTGGCAGGGGCGGAGCAGGTGCTCCAGTTCTCCCCGTTTGCCGCCATCTTCTTGCGCGCCGCCCCGGTTGTGAGGGTTGCGGCGGTGTAGAGGAGCTTGGCGCGGTAGTTGTCGTAAATGGAAGGGGTGGGAACCAGCCTTGTGGCACGCCGGGCATCGGCAGCGCGCTCCAGCATTTCCTCGGGCGGGCGTTCCTTGAGCAGCGGCAGAAATTCGAAATACCAGACGATGACCAGCGGGTCGTTGGGCCTCTGCTCCTTGGCCTCCTCGGCGAACTGGGCGAGGGCGGTCTGCGCCTCGCGCGGCTTGGCCGGATTGTAAAGGGCGACGATTTTCTGGAATGCCTCCCGATCCTCTTTCGGTGCGAGGCAGCCTACGGCTCCCTTGGGCCAGTTGTATTTGTCGGTCAGCATGAATGCCGCGTTCTGGAGCGAGCCGATAAAGTTGGAGAGATTTTCATCCCGCTGGCGCAGGATGCCAGAGAGCGCCTTCTCTTTCTCTGCTGTGCGGGCCTCACCGGGACGGAACGCGCCAGACGCGCCGCCCGTCACGGTGGAATAGCCGGTGATCATGTCGCCCACAAAAAAAACCCGCGCTGCTCCGGCCGCGATGCCACCCACTCCCTGGGCAAAATCCCAGCCCCGCCCCTCGGTCGCCTTTTTGTTGATGAACTTGGCGTCATCAAGCGAATTGATATACGCGCGGATCATGGTCAGGAATTTGTCATACAGCGGCGCGAGGGGTTCCTCGAGTTTGCGTCCCTTGATATTCTCGCTATGGAGGTAGCTTCGGTCGCGCAGATCGCCGAGTTTGGCTTGAAGGCTTTTCCCTTGGTCAACCGTCTCAGGCCACTCCATGTAGAGCTCCTCCATCAGGCGGATCAAAAAAAGCGGCTCACTGGCTTCGGGCGCGGCGGCGATCTCGATTTTCGGGATCTCTGTAGGAACCGAAGACGCAGGGGCGGAAAGTAAACCCGTGTCGCTTGCTAAAGCCAAGGACCCAGGAAGCCAAAAGGAAAACAAAAGAAAACCGGCAAAAATTGGATATTTCATGGAAGCGGCAGACGCTGCAAGTAATGCTATGGCAGTGTCCCGTGGCCTCAAGCCAAATTTCGGGTTTGAGAACGTGGGGGAGGCGGTCGTGTTAACGAATGCAATAGGGGCTTTCTCTGTGTGAAACCGCATGGCTATCGTGCGCATCTCAGATTTGTTGAGTTGGCTCCGGGTTTTCACCGTTTTTTCCTAATATAATCCAGATAGGTCGGCAGATTCTTCAGTAATTGTAAATAGCTGTGCGGGCTTTCAACGATCATCCGCCGGTAAACATTCCGCATAAATGGACGGTTATAGAACTTTCGGAGAAACTCCCCATAGCCTTTCTCCAACTCGCGCTGAGAGGGGCCACCGTTAGGCTCGAAAACGAAGGTCTCGCAATCCAGGTTTTTCCAATTGTCATCGGATGCGTCAAACCGGCCCAACTGACTGATGTCGCCGTAGATCGGCGCACCTGGATAGGGTGTGAAGGCAGTGAGACCCAAATCTTTGAGAGGCAGCGAGCAGGCAAAATCGATGGTCCGCTGAATCGAAACCGAGGTTTCGCCCGGAAAGCCCATCATGAACAATCCCTTCACCCAGAGGCCCCCCTTGTGCATGCGCTCGATGTCATGGCGTAGCAGATCGAGAGAAAGGCCTTCCTTGTGGCGATCAAGAATGTTCTGATCGCCGCTTTCAACCCCCACATGCACCATCCAGCATCCAGCGCTCTTGAGTTCATGGATGAGATCGTCGGGGATATGCCCCACGCGCACGATACAGTTGAAGCTGATTCCAAGCTTCGATCCACGCAGCAGTTCGCAGAGTTTGCTGACGCGACTGCGGTTGAGCGTGAACAGGTCGTCGTAGAACGTCACATGGCGGATCCCGAAATCCGTGTGCAGCCATTTCACTTGCTCGAAGGTGTACTCGGGCGAATTCCAGCGGAACGAGTTATGGTAGACTGAGCGGTCGCAGTAAGAACATTGATAGACGCAGCCGCGCGAGGAGATCACATTGGCACCAGGCCTTTGGGGGGCCGCGAACATGGCCATATTATATTTCTTCGGAAACCCCTTGGCCAATTCATACGCGGGAAACGGCAGATCGTCCATCACACACAGGTTGTCTTTCATCTGTTCGGGCCCGCATCGCACCGCGCCATCCTCACGCCAATGCAGTCCGGCGATGGTTGAAGGAGGGCAACCGGCGCACAGATCGCGCATCGCATACTCGCCTTCGCCAGCGATGAGGTAATCGATCGCTGGATAATCCCCTAAAAGGCGGGCGCGCCCCCACGAGGCATGCACACTGCCAAACACGGTCATCACATTCGGCATGCTTTCTTTGAGACGAACACAGACATCATAGGCATCTTGGAATGCCGGGGTGATCGCGGAGAATCCGACGAGGTCGGGTGCCAGCCCGACGATCTGATTTACCCATTCGGCATTGGTAACCCTGAACTCATGCGCGGCATCAAGAAAAAGAACCGTGTGACCGGCATTCCGCAGAACTGCGGCAATGCTCAATAGCCCAACGGGGGGGAGACTGACTGCCACGCTGCCGACCTTGTAATGTCCCCCCGCATTGTCATAGCCGCGCGGATGGAAGAGTAGGATTCTTATGGCAGAAGCCCTCTAAGGAATCTCACAAACCCTTCGTTCCGGAGACGTGCCGAAACGCCAAGAGCCCGGTTCATATAGGATGTTTTCGTTTGATTCATAAAATTGGAGGCTACTTCCAAGAGTGGAAAAGTTAGTTGAAAGTTTTTATTGTTATGTTGTTTTTTTGGGGTTGTCCAGCTTCCGCTCAAGGAGGCCGTAGTCCGCCTTGAGCGGAGGCTGGACTCCCACCACCAACCCGCCCCAGACTAACACACTCCCTAGGGCGTAATAACGAAATCACGTCACAAGTCCGAACGCCGTTAATTCGAGTTGAGGACGGCAAGAACCACTTGCGAGGGTTCGATTTCCTTCACCCGTTCCACCGTAAATCAACAACTTGCGACGGTTTGGACCACGACTACACCAAAACACGGGGCGGACTAGGCTTGCCGATGTCCGTTTCCATATTACTTCTCCAGGAATTCGTTCAACTTCTCGGCTACACGCCAGTCTTGCAAAATTTCGTTATGGCCGAGCCTAAACCCATAAATCGTATGGGCTTCCTTCTGGGCCTTCTCAAACAGCTCGCTCTTAACATTTACCACGCCGTCGTTGGACTTCGGCAACCACGGAACACTCCTGGTTTTAATTCCAAAGATAAGGTAAAATCTGGTATCGGCAGGCAGTGGCTGTTTGAAGATACTCTCCAGAAAGTTGCTGCCGGGGCACACATCAATCCACGATGGCACCGGGGTCTTCAGATATTTGACTCCGAGCGCTGCCGACTCGATCCCGCCCCACGGCGAAGAAAAGGATATGAATTTGGGCACGAAGTTTATCCCGGATTCCTGCGCGACATGCTGGATCGCTCTGCGGGCGATCAAC
>CAIYQA010000104.1 GCA_903928175.1 uncultured Spartobacteria bacterium
ATCCCGGCACCTCCTCTCAAACTAAACCCAATCATGGCCGACCGCATCAGTATGGAAACCCGCAGCCGAAACATGGCAGCGATCCGGGGAATCGACACCAACCCGGAAATGAAGGTTCGGCGTTTCCTCCACGCCCGTGGACTGCGCTTTCGGCTTCACCGCAGGGATCTCCCGGGAAAACCCGACATCGTGCTCCCAAAATACAGGACGGTGATCTTCGTTCACGGCTGCTTCTGGCACCTCCACGGATGTAGAAATACCGTGATCCCCAAAACCCGAACCGAATGGTGGAAAACCAAACTGGAGGGTAACCGGGGACGGGACGAACGAACCCGTCAGCACCTCGAAAAGCTCGGTTGGCAGGTCATCGCAGTTTGGGAATGCGAAATCACCCCGGACCGACTGGGAGACCTGGCATCTCAGATTGCCGGCAAGCAGGCGCTTTCGCGGCCTGACTGAGCGCTATGCAGACCACTCATTCCACGAATATCTGAATATTTTTGGCGCCTGCCGTCATGCTGTTATCCACCAAATCTGCAAGTGCCGTATGGAGGCGATCTCCCCCGATAGAATTCGAATTAGGAACCCACTGGCTAACAGCATTGGGTGTAAAACAACCCATAGCCCTTTCTCCTGATAGCTAAAAAAAGAACCCACCATACGGCGGGTTCTTCTTCCTGAACATCCGCCGAAGGTGTCCGGAGGATTCAGAGGTTATGATCTAGATGCCCGGGCCCATTGCCTTCGGGATCGGCGAGCACGGTGACCATCGCGGCGTTGCCATCCCGATCCCCTCCGTCGAGGAGAAGCACCGGGAGCGCCTGCCCCTCCAGATCTTCCCACAGGATTGCCGTGATCTGGCGGCCCACAAGCTTGGCGTAGTGCTCCCGTTCGATTTTGGTCGGGGCGCTCATGACAGCAGGGCCAGACCGACATGGGTGTCGAGCAGACCGTGGAGGGCTTCAGTGCGGCGCGGGAGTTCGATCAGGTTGCCTTTGAGCGCCTCGGTGAAGGCGTTGAACAAGCTCCATACGTTGCGTGGCTCGAAGTCGTCGTGTCGGGGTTGCCTCCACTCCCTCAAGACTTCCGGGATGGTGCGGTTTGGCACGACGCCGACATCGCAAGACCGGATGACCAGATCGTGGGCGGTGCGGTCGTCGAGATCGCTGAGTTTGTAGGTGCCGATTCGATCATCTTGGTGATGCCAGCGATCCATGAGCTTGCCCACGGTGGACTGGACCAGACGCGGCAAGTCACGGGTGATGAACCGCGTGTGTTTCCGGGCCAGCTTCACTTCGCCACTGAAGCTCAAGTTGTCACAGACTAGTACCTGAGCACCGGCGGCGATCCCTGCCGGGAACGTCTTGTCGTGACTGTTGCGGAGCCCAAGCACCCAACAATAATCTTCGTCGGACTCGCTGCGCTGGATTTCCATGAGTCCGAAGTAGCGAGCTCCGTCGTGGCTGAGGCTATGCGCCTGGTTGCCGATAACGAGTCCGTTGGTTCGGAGGGTTTGCTCTACATGGGCTACCAAGGCGATATGGGCTATGGGCGTCCATGTGTCGGTGGGCCAGGGTGTCGGGATGTCCATGACCTGTTCACGTTCCACCGCCCGGGCTCCGCAATGGAGCAGGAGGTTGGGACGGCGGCGCTGGGGCCGTTGGGTGTCGATGTGCTGAAGTAATGCGACCATGTTAACTTTTCCTTTCGTTTGTTGATGGCAACGAAGTGGGGCCGGTGTGCCAGTGTCGGCACTGCCCGGCCCCGTGTTTCCGTCGCCAAATGGGTTGTGACTAGATGCGGACGCCCTGAAGCGAACGCAGGGTCTGTCTGACGCCCTGGACTTCACGTTCGCTGGCCTTCTGCTCCCGTTGAGCCGCCTTGAGCAGCTCTCCGAGTTTGCCGAGGTTCGCTACGGCACTTCTGAACTCGCCCCGAATCACTTCAATTTGGGCAAGCGCGGTTTCCAGAGCCGGTTTCTCAACCGGTTCCGTGGTGGAGCGCTGGGCTGCGGTGGTGTTGGTTTCTGGCATAGGTTTGTTCTCCGGTTGCTCCGCCTTTGGCGGAGGGGTTGGTGTGGATGGTGCCGACGCGGATGCAGACGGCACTGGGTTTGATGCGGGCAATGTGGGTCGCACTGGCATCGCGATCAACTGGCGGCCCCCATTGCTGAAGCGTAGGGGCGAGAGCGGATCGATGATCTCGATCCGGTTGAGGCCGAACCGCAGGGCTTTGGTGAGGAACTGGCGGTTGAGTTGGACCGTGACATCCGAGCCACTGGCTTTGCAGCCAGCCAACTCGATCCGGGTCCATTTCTCCGAACCCGGCAACTTGCCGAGCAGGCAGAGTTTGTTCCCGGCGATCTCCAATCCGATGGCATGATGCCGGGGGTCGTGATCGGGCATACGGGCGATCATCTGGAGGACGGCCTCCAATGCACCAGGCTCGATCTCTACTGTAGTCGAGGCGTTGGTGGGATCAGGCAGGACGGCCCGCCATTTCGGATACGGCCCCTCCATCGACCTGGTGATGAGCCGCCAGTGGTTGGTGGCGATCTCGAATCGCGTGGGTTCGTTGCTCCCGGGCTTGGCGGCCCGGAGTGTCCAGTCGCCGTCGGTGTTGAACTCCTTGAGCCCAAGGAACCGGTGACTCGGGATGAACAGCGACTCCTTCAGTGGCAACTTGAACGAGTTGGAACTGAAGAGATGCTGGCCGTCCGTGGCGACCACGTAATGCCCTTCCCGGCTGCTGACATCCAGATAGGCCCCGTTGAGGATCATCCGGGTCGGGTCCGTGCTGGCGCAGACCATGGCATCGTGGAGAGCATCCCGGAGGTTGCCGTCCAGAGGGATCGGCTCTCCACGGACTTCCGTGATGTCCGGGTATTCATCGAGCGGGATGGAATCACACCGATGCTCAATCATCTGGCCCCCGACCGG
>CAIYQA010000105.1 GCA_903928175.1 uncultured Spartobacteria bacterium
ATGAAAAAAGTCGCCAAGACATTACGCTCTCACCGCGAACTGATCCTCAACTACTTCCGTGCCAGAACACAGTTCTCCAGCGGCGGTGGAGAGGGTTTGAAAAACAAGGCCAAAGTCACTATGAGAAAATCCTACGGATTTAGAACCTTCCGCATCACAGAACTAGCGTTGTATCATGCACTTGGAAAGCTGCCCGAACCGCAGCTCTCCCACAGATTTTACTGACGAAGCATTTTATTCTGCCATTTGTGCTTTGCCCAGCGCTGCCGCTTCTCTTCCGGCGATCCGACCGCTCGTGAAACACTCTGCGATATTACCTCCTAAAAGGTAAAGGTGACCGAATAGAGAACCCAACTCCCCAACAGCGTACAAGTTCGGAATCGTATTTCCGAAGCTATCCAGAACTTGCTGCTTGGCATTATGCTGAGGCCCGCCTTGAGTGTTGTAGAGGATCGGCCAAATTTCGATGCCATAGAAGGGTGGGGTCCCAATTGGCATGATAGTCCCTTGAATTCGTCCGAAGTCGTCATCCCGACCCAGCGAGCATTGCGAGTTCCAGCGGTTCACCGTCTGCGCCAGAGCATGTGGGTCAAGCCCGAGCAGCTTGCCCAGTTCATCAATGGTTGATGCCGATTTGATGTAGCCTCGCTCGACCTCGGTCAGGTTATCAGAACTCCATTCTCGCGGCACATCATCTTCCAGAGCTTCATCATTGTTTATGGAAATACCCACAACCGGCCCGAGCTTGGACCCAAGCGAATCAAAAATCATGTAGCACGGTATGCGCGGGTATTCTTGCCGGTCTGGATCGAAATACTGAAGAAAACGAAAGGGTGTGTCTGACACGTCTGGAGGATACTCGCTCATGAATCGGCGTGCATACTTGTCGACCAGGATCCAGGGCATTTTGCTGTTCCTATCACGTGGTCCCCTGATTGAATTGTGGAAAGCGATTGGCGAGTTGGGAAGCTTCACCCCGTAGCCTCCATGGTAGAACCACATATGCCACAAGGCGGCGCCTGCTTTCTGGGCAATGCGTATCCCGTCGCCGGTGTTCTGGAGGCTCGATACGGGAAATACAACCGGGATTTCTAAGAAGTTTCGCTTCATTTCGTCGTCGTTCTCGAACCCTCCAGTGGCAAGGATCACCGCCTGGGTAACGCGCACACGGAGGATCCGGCCCTCATGTTCGATCAAGGCCCCGATCACCGAGCGATCCAAGTCCATCACCAACTCACGTATTGGAGATGAGTACCACGTCTCGATCTTACGGTGCTCGACATTATCAGAAAGGACTTTCCAAAGACGAGCGCCCGCATGATCCCGCCCTAATGAACCTTTTGCCCAGGGAAAACCGCTGAATCCTGGAATCCGATCAATCTTGATGTTTGTGAAAGCTTCACTACCAGGAAATGGATAAGTTATATCCATATTGGGTGGAGCATATTGTGCCGGATTCCCGGCACCATCCGCCAGATTTGCCTGTTCCATATGCGCACCCAGGTTTCGGCCTTTCCGGATCTTCAGGTTAACATTCTCTGCCAATTCGACTAGGTAATCTTCAAGCTCAGTGAGGCCCTTCGCGAACGTTCGCGTAACGTCGTCAGGAGTACGGCCCCCAAGAGTAACGCGCATATACGTCTCTGCCTTCTCGGCATCATTTGCCACGATGACTCCTCCACCACAGAGTACCGCGAGCCCTCCGCCATGAATGGCCTTCTCGACGATAAGGATCTTCGACCCTCCGTCATGAGCGGTGATGGCCGCAACCGCCCCTGCACACGCATATCCAGCAACAAGAACATCAGTGGTGTAATCCCAATTAGACTCTTTATTCGTCATTTTCGAATCTTCCTCCGAGTAGGATGCTTTAGGCCGTTCGGTTGAGCATTTGTTATTATGCATATAACATGCTTATTAATTAGGCACCATAGCCGACACCACTGTTAATGAATTAGTTTATTTGACACATTTTTTGAAAAGTTTAGGCTAATTGAGTGCGCTGCCCAGCTACGCCCTTAAAGTCCTAAGAAGAGTCGACGTAGCTCGCTCGATCTTCTCACGTTGGCAGTTTGAGGATTTTTGGTAGCAGTGCATCTTCCCACGCCATGCCGGTTATGATAAGTTGAATTGTCTGAATTATTTATCAACTTTCATGATATATCCGAATGCTGCCAAAATTCATACCTTTATCCTCGTTGGCGAACAGGGAAGCTTTCACAAGGCTTCTGAAATCATCCATCTTTCCCAGCCGGCCATTAGTGCCCACGTTCGTGATCTCGAAGAATTTCTGGGAGTGCCACTACTGAGCCGAACCACCCGAAGCGTAAAACTTACCCGCGAGGGACGGATATTTTTGATCAGGGCGAAGCGTGCTTTGCTCGACCTTCAAGCCGTGATTCACGAGTTGCGGGACGAGGCCGAGTTGCTCTCCGGGCGGGTGACCATAGCGTGCATTCCAACAATAGCCTCATCTAGCCTGCCTGCTGCCATCGCGGCCTTTCAAAAGAAATACCCGGAGATCAAGGTACGGGTGCTGGACGAAACATCAACAGCAATCAATAAGCGCGTCCTCAACATGGAAGCGGATTTCGGGTAATCCCCCCATTTTTAGCGGCAATCAAAGGTAGAGCTAAGCAGCCATGGCCAGCCGCTGTATTGGGGTAATGCCGCCCAAGGCCATGTGAGGGCGGTGATGATTGTAGCCGTACATCCATTGCGTGGCGAATAGTCGGACCTCGTCCAGGTGCTCCCAACAG
>CAIYQA010000106.1 GCA_903928175.1 uncultured Spartobacteria bacterium
GAGAGGATGTGCGAATGAGACAATGGCTGCAAAACAGCTACTCACGGAATTTGGAATAACTTGGGAGACTCGCAAGCTCGTGATGACCCCGGTAGAGCGCTTCTTCTCGGGTGAATGTAGCGGACGGATGGCAAAGGTGCTCGCTTCATTCGGGATGACAGGCAAGTTCGCCGCTATCCTCTCCTTTTCCTGGTTTCCTGATTTCCTGAGTTCCTGATGATTCTTCTCCCGCCTGATTTCCCTGACCACTTTTTCCTGCTTTCCCGGAGGCGGTTTGTAGCGTAGCCTGTCGGATTCACGCGATGCGCTGCAGCACACGGCAATTTCTTTTTCTCATTCTCCTGGTCGGCCTCGTTCTCATGCACGAGTCGCGCACCCCTCCCCTCAACTCGACCGACCCCGCTTTTGCCCGCTGGCTTTCGGTCAATGCCGCCCGGCAACCCGAGACGGCTCCGCTGATTCTGGTGCAGATCACCGATGAAGACCTTGCCACGCATCCGTGGCCGTGGTCGCCGGTGGATTACTCGCTGTTCTTCAGCTCCGCGCTGCCGTTCCAACCGCCGGTGCTCGCCCTGGAACCGGTGTCGGCCTGGAAATCGGCGGACCCGCAGCAGATTTCGCTTTTGCACAATCAACTGCTCCAAGCTCCGAAGGTGCTGCTGGGCAGCGAACTCGGCTTTCCCGAAGACCCCGCGCTCGTGCCGCCCCTTCAAGAAGTGCCGGTGTTGCGACATGTCGAGGGGAACGCAAAGGATCTGCGCGAGTTTCCGCTCGTCGCTTTGCAGCCCTCGGAGGAACTGCGCCTCGCGGCCACCATCGGTTTTTTTGAACCGTCTGCTGCCGCGGGTGGCAAGCCGGTGAGCCGCGTGCCGCTGGTGTTCCGTTACCGGGGGCAGGTGGTGCCCTCGTTTGTGTTGCAGGCGGCGATGCTCTGGTTCGGTGTGACGCCCGAGGAGGTGACGGTTGTGCCCGGTTCCCACATCGCGCTGGGGAAAGAAATCCGCCTCCCGGTGGATGCCGCCGGAAGGATGGCGGTGGATTTCACAATTCCCGTGATCCGCTTTTCGATGGCCGACCTGATTCTTTCCGCCGAGCAACACCAAAACGGGCATCAAGCCATTGCTCCGGTGGCGCAGTTAAAAAATGGGGTGACGCTGCTCGCGCGCACCGACACGGCAGCGCGGAGCGTCCCGCTCGCCAACGGGCGCAGCGGCTCGCGGGGCGAATTGGCGGCAGCGGCGATTGCGACGATCCAGCAGGGGAGCTTCCCCGAGCGTGCCGGGCTGAAGGTGGATGGGTTGATCCTTCTCGAAGCCCTGGTGCTGGGCTGGTTTTGCCGCCGGATGAGCAAGCTGGGCGTGGCGGCACTGTGCGCGGGGGTGTTTGTCATTTACCTGCTCGTCTGCCTCGGGGCTTTCACCGCGTGGAGCGTGACACTTCCGCTGCTGCTCCCGTCGGGGCTGCTCGCCTTCCTCCTCCTCTTTCGGCAACTGGACTAATCATGCGCTTCACCAATCACACCCGTCGCGTCGAGATCGGCGCCAACTGTTACTCGCTGGAGACAGCAGGCAAACGCCTCGTGCTGGACTGCGGGATGCACCCGCGCCAGGAAGGTTTGGAGGGGCTTCCAGACATCGAGGCATTGCCCGACGACAGCGTCGATGCCGTCCTGCTCACACACGCCCACCAGGATCACTGCGGCTCGCTTCCTGTGCTGATGCGCCGCCATCCCCGCGCACAACTTTTCGCAACGGAAGCCACCCGGCAGATTAGCGATGTGATGTTGCACAATTCGGTGAACGTCATGCTGCGCATCCGCGAGGAACAAGGCGTCGCCTCGTACCCGCTCTTCACCCATCGCGAAGCCGATACAACGATCAAGCGCTGCCTGCCGGTGCCGCTGCGGCAGCGCTGGAGCGTGGAGGGCGAACGGCTCGGGGCGCGGGAGGAAACACCGTTGAGCTTCGAGTTTTTTGATGCCGGGCACATCCTGGGCTCGGCGGGCGTCCTGGTGCGAAGCGAAGGCCGCACCTTTTTTTACACGGGGGACGTCAATTTTGACGACCAGACGGTTTCCGCAGCCGCCCGGTTTCCCGAGGAACCGCTCGATGTGCTGGTGATCGAAACCACGCGCGGGGACAGCCCCGGCGAACCTGGCTTTACCCGCGGCTGCGAGGAGGCGCGCTTTGGCACGGCGATCCGGGACGCGCTTGCGCGCGGCGGCGCAATCCTCATTCCGGTTTTTGCGCTGGGGAAAACCCAGGAACTGCTGGCGATGCTGGCCGGAATGCAAACGCAGGGCATCCTCCCGCCCGGCCTGCCGGTTTACATTGGGGGCCTCAGCACGAAGCTCACGGACATCTATGACAAGCTCGCCGGGCAGACTTTTCGGCTCAAACCTGACCTGCAACTGCTCGACACCGTCGCGCCGTTTGTGGTGGGCGGCGCGGATTTGAATGCGCTCCCCGTCAAAGGCGGGCGCATCTACGCGCTCACCAGCGGGATGATGACCGAGAACACCCTCTCGAACCTCTTCGCCTCGCGGTTCATCACCGACCCGAAAAACTCGCTCTTTTTTATTGGCTATGCCGATCCGAATTCGCCCGGTGGCCGGATTCGCGCCGCACAGCAAGGCGACTGCGTTCAACTCGACGCGCGGCACCCCGCGCAAAAGCTCTCGTGTGCCCTGGACACCTTTAATTTCAGCGCGCACGCCTCGCGGGAGAGCATCCGGGCGTGGGTAAACAAAGTGGCGCCCAAGAAAATTGTGCTCGTGCACGGCGACGCGCCCGCCATCGAGTGGTTCCGGCAGACCCTCAGCGCCGATTTGCCCGGCAGCGAAGTGATCGTGCCCGTGCCGGGGGTGGCGCTGGAGTTGTAATATTTTGTCGCGTTAAGAGCACAACAGCGCCTGATAAAGCGCCGCCGTCTGTCGCGCAATCGCCGACCAACTGAATTTCTCCTCGGCGCGTTTGCGTCCCGCGCGGCCCATCTTCTCGCGCAGCTCGGGATTGCCCATCAACTCGTTTATCCGCGCGGCGAGGTCGCGCGCAAACCGGTCCGGGTCGAGCGGCTCGAACGGGCTTTCGCTCATCTGCTCGACGGGAACGAGATAGCCGGTCTCCCCATGCACGACCACCTCTTTGATTCCGCCCACGGCGCTCGCCACTACTGCCGTTTCGCAGGCCATCGCTTCGAGATTGATGATCCCGAACGGTTCGTAAATGGAGGGGCAACAAAAAACCGCCGCGTGCGAATAAAGTTCATACACGGTGGCCTTGTTCACCATTTCCTGAATCCAGACGACGCCGGGGCGCTGCGCCGCATCCACCGCGGCTTTCATTTCGGCGGCGATCTCCGGCGTGTCGGGCGCTCC
>CAIYQA010000107.1 GCA_903928175.1 uncultured Spartobacteria bacterium
AGCGTTTCCCAGTGCCCTTGCAGGGCACGGCTCTCTCACACGCATACCCCCAGGGCGCTGCCCTGGGCTGGTTTACTCAGCCCCTTCGGGGCGAGAGGAATGCGACAAATGAAACCGAAACTGGTCTAGACTTGTTCTCACTCATTGCCCCGGCAATATTTATTCATGCTTTCAATCGAGATTACGCCAATTGTAACGGTTGTCGCCGGTGTAGCGACTGCTGGTGCAACATACTGGTTCACGAAGCAGCGCGAACGAGAAGCATGCGTTACAAAGGTTGGAGCCTTGTAAAGAGGAGAAATAAGCGGACTCTTGAGCGCCAAAGGCGGGCCCACTCCGGATCCTGGGGCGTTGCCCCAGGCTGGTATGGAGCCGCGCCGTTGGCGCTCAGGAAAACACCGCCCTCGCATCCAAAGAGTCCGGTTCTTTGTGAGAGAGGGTATCACACTTCCCCATCCGCTTTCGCGGCGGGGCGTTTCGCAAACCGCCCTCTTCCTCCACCCTTCGCGCCGGGTTTCGCCTCGCGCGGGGGGAATTCAAAGCCGACTTTCCCTTTTTCGAGCTTCAGGAAAGCATCGAAGGGGCGGTTGGTTTTTGAGGAGATGAATTTGGTGATGAGGTCGGTTTTGCCGGTCTCGATCAATTTGCGGGCCTGCTCGACGGGGATCTCCTTTTTGAGGATTTGCCGCCCCATGCGGAAAGTGCATTCCTTGGCCAGCGTGCGTTCGCACACGTAGGCGGTCTCGGTCTCGCGCACGGGCGCTTTTTTGCAGACCGGGCATTCGCCAATGACGGGCAGCGCGCTCACATCCCCATTCGTGGCGTCCTCCTCCTTTTTCTCGAACTCGAATTTCGCTTTGTGCTCTTCGTCCAGGAACAGGGACGCTTTGAAGGCCCGGCCCATTTTGGAGCGGAACCCTTCCAGCGGGCCGATTTTGCGTTCAGTCAGCAGCTTTTGCACTTCTTCGGGGGCGAATTCACGCCCGGCCAGGGTTTTCCAGAAAACGTAGTCGCAGTTGGTGCAACGGTAAGTGCGGTAATCTTGTTTGAGGGGCCGGGTGCCACATTTCGGGCAGGCCGCATCGAGGTTCTCGAACGCCCCTTCGGGCGGTTCGCCGCCGTTGCGGATTTTTTCGACGATCTCCACGGTCAGCTCGCGGATCTGGCGCATGAACTCCTCGCGCGGCAGTTGGCTTTGCTCCATCTGCTTGAGCTTGAACTCCCATTCGCCGGTCATTTCGGGCCGGGTGAGCGTCTGCACGCCGATGCCGCGCAGGCCGGTGATCAGCGAAATGCCTTTTTGAGTCGCCATCAACTCGCGCCCCTGGCGCATCAAATAATCCTGGTAAACCAGCCCTTCGATCACGGCGGCGCGGGTGGCCGGGGTGCCGAGGCCGCGCGCGCTCATCGCTTCGCGCAATTCCTCGTCATCCACGAGCTTGCCCGCCCCTTCCATGGCGGAAAGGAGGGTCGCTTCGTTGAACCGGGCGGGCGGCTTGGTCTGGCTTTCCTTGACTTCGAGCGCGCGCGTATCGGCCTGTTCGCTGGGTGTCACGGCGACAATGGCTTCGCCGCCTTCTTCGCTTGCGGCTTCCTTGCCATAAACGGCCATCCAACCCGGATCTTTGATGATTTTGCCTTCGGTCTTGAACGGCTCGTTCTCCACCCGGGTAATGCGGGTGGTAATCTCAAATTGGGCCGCCGGGAAAAAGACGGCGATGAAGCGCTGGGAAACGAGGCGGAAAATTTTCCCCTCGGCTTCACTGAGGTTTTTCGGCTCCACGCCGGTCGGGATGATCGCGTTGTGGTCGGTGACTTTGGCGCTGTTGAACACCCGCTTGTTGGGGCGCACCCAGCCGTTGGAAAGGGCCTTCCGGGCGTGGACGGCAAGGGTCGGCTCCGGGAAATCGGACATGACCTTTTTCACCGTGTCGAGGTTGTCCTCGGGCAGGTAGCGCGAATCGGTTCTCGGGTAGGTGAGCACCTTGTGTTTCTCATACAGCGCCTGCGCGATCTGAAGGGTGGTCTTGGCGCTGAACCCGAAGCGCCCATTGGCCTCGCGCTGGAGGGTGGTCAGGTCATAGAGCTGCGGGGCGATCTGGCTGGACGCCTTCTTTTCCTCGGTGACGATGCCCGGTTTGCCCTCGCATTTGGCGCGGATGGCTTCCGCTTGCTCGCGGGTCCAGAGCCGTTCCGCCTTGAGAGTGTCGTCCTCGGATTTCTTGAATTTCTCGTCGAACCAGCGGCCCAGGTATTCGCCCGCTTTTACGCCGAACGTCCCGAGCACTTCGAAATAGGTGCGCGGTTTGAAGGCGCGGATCTTTTCCTCCCGCTCGACCAGAATGGCCAAGGTCGGTGTCTGGACGCGGCCCGCCGTCGTCAGGCGGAACCCGCCCTGCTTGGAGTTGAACCACGTCATGCCCCGTGTGGCGTTGATGCCCACGAGCCAGTCGCTTTCCGAGCGGCAAACGGCGGCGTCGGCCAGCGGGCGCATCTCCTCGTCCGTGCGGAGATGCTGGAACGCGGTGCGGATGGCATCCGCAGTCATCGACTGGAGCCAGAGGCGCTGGATCGGCTTCTTGACCTTCGCCATCTGGACGAGGTTGCGGAAAATCAGCTCCCCTTCGCGCCCGGCGTCGCAAGCGTTGATGATGCCGTCCACGTCGGGGCGTTTCATCAGGCGCTTGAGCAGCTTGAAGCGGGTCTCGGTTTTGCCATCGGTGGGGGCGAGTTCGAAATCCTGGGGCAGGATGGGCAAATTTTCAATGTTCCACTTGCCGCGTTTGGGCTCAATGCCTTCGGGCACAACCAGTTCCAGCAGGTGGCCGATGGCGGAGGCGACCACGAATTCCTCGTTCTCGTAAAAATCGCCTTCCTTCTTAAATTTTCCCAGCACACGGGCGATGTCGCCCGCGACGCTAGGCTTTTCTGCGATGACCAGTTTCTTGCCCATTTAAAGTAGTTTTACGAAGTGCTGCCCGGGAAGCTGCTTTACCAAGCGCTTCATTTCAAGGGCGAGCAACGTAGAGGAGACCGCCCCCGGTGGCAAACCGGATTTCATGATGATGGCGTCAATGGCGGTTTCCCCCTCGGTAATGGCATCGTAAACCGCCCGCTCGTTGCCTGTGAACTGCACCGCTCGCCCCGGGGTCTGCTCCAAGAGCGGTTTTTCGGGCAGGAGGATTTGGAGGTCATCGAGAATATCCGCCGCTCCCATGACGAGCTTGGCCCCCTGCTGGATCAGCCGGTTGGACCCCGCCGAGGTGGTTTTATCGATCTGCCCCGGGATGGCAAAAACCGAGCGCCCCTGTTCTGCCGCCTGCCCCGCCGTGATGAGCGCCCCGCTTTTGAGGCCGGCCTCCACCACCAGCAACCCGTCGCTCCATCCGCTGACGATCCGGTTGCGTTGGGGAAAAGTCTGCACGTCGGGGGCCACGCACATCGGAAACTCGGTGACGACCGCTCCCGAGGCGGCAATTTTTTCCGCGAGCGCCTGGTTTTCCGCCGGGTATAGGTTTAGCAGCCCGGAGCCGAGCACGGCAACCGTGCGGCCTTTGGCGGCGAGCGCTCCCTGGTGGGCGGCAGTGTCGATGCCGCGCGCCAACCCGCTGACGATGGTCAGCCCGGCGTAGGCGAGTTGATAGGAAAGCTTTTTGGCGCTTTCGAGTCCGTAATGGCTGGTTTTGCGGGAACCGACGATGCTCAGGGCATGGCGGTCCTTTTCCAGAAGCTCGCCCCAGACATACAGGACAATGGGCGGGTTGTGGATTTCCCGAAGCAGCGGCGGGTAAACCGGGTCGGCTTGGGTGATGACGTGCGCGCCAAAGTCCGCGATGCGGGCGAGTTCCGCGGAGAGGTCCACGTGCGTTTCCCAGTGGGCGATGGCGTCGGCGATCTCCGGCCCGACCCCTTCGACGCTCCGGAGTTCGTGCGATTTCGCCAGCAGAATGCGCTGGGGGGTGCCAAAAACATCGAGCAAACGGCGCAAACGCACCGGTCCCAGCTTGGGGACCATGTTGAGCGCGATGCAGGCCTCGGTTTCAGTCACGCCCCGAACGCTAACACGGGCGTCAAGTTTGAAAGAAGGGCAGAGTTTTATCCTGCCCAGACATAAACGTGCCTCTTTTCCTAAAAATCTGTGAAATCTGTGAAATCTGTGGATAAACTCTTCTCCTCAATCCGCTTTTCCACTTTCCTGTGCTCGATAACGGCTCCCTCTTATGAACTCCATCACCCTGCGCATTCCCGCCACCACTGCAAACCTCGGCCCGGG
This sequence comes from uncultured Spartobacteria bacterium, assembly GCA_903928175.1. Classification (GTDB taxonomy): domain Bacteria; phylum Verrucomicrobiota; class Verrucomicrobiia; order Chthoniobacterales; family Chthoniobacteraceae; genus UBA695. Next base: position 4,274 of record CAIYQA010000107.1, read on the forward strand.
CTACGATTGCCTGGGGGTGGCGTTGCGGATTTATAACCGCGTCACTGTGCGCCGGGGGCGACCTGCCGCCACGGTGCACCCGATGGCCGCCAAGGCCGCGAGCCGTTTTTTTGAGGAGGCGGAGGTGAAGCCGTTCGAGTTCGACTGGTCGATCACGGGCGATGTGCCGCAATCCCGCGGGCTGGGCAGCAGCGTTACCGTCCGGCTTGGCATCCTGCACGGGCTCAACGAACTGGCGGGGAAGGTCTTGGAACGCGAGGAGCTTTTCCTCCTGTGCAGCGAGCTCGAAGGGCACCCGGATAACGCGGCTCCGGCGGAATTCGGCGGTTTTACTGTGGCGAGCGCCGACGGATGCCTCGCGTTCGAGGTCTCGCCGGATTTGTCGTTCGTTTTGTTGATCCCGGATTTCGAGGTCTCCACCCCCGCCGCGCGCAAGGTGTTGCCGCGGGAAATTCCGCACGAGCTGGCGGTGGCGAGCGCTGGCAACGCGGCACGGATCACCGCGGCGTTCGCCTCCGGCCAGTATGAGGCTTTGCGCGGGGCGTTTGACGATTCCCTGCACCAGCCGTATCGCCAGCCGCTCATCCCGTTTTTGCCGGACGTGATCCGCGCCGGTGAACAGGCCGGGGCGTTGGGCGGTTTCCTGAGCGGCTCGGGGTCCACCATCGCCTGTGTGACCTTGGAGCACCCCGAGCGCGTGGCCGCCGCCATGCTGAAAGCGGCAGGAGGCAACGCCCGGACGTTGGTGACGAGCGCCGATAAAAACGGCGTCAAAATCGTGAAAGGCTGATCCCCGAACCATGCGCCGCTGGCTTGACGAGTTTGAACAGTTCGCGATTGCGGTCATTCTGGGCGAACGCTTTGGCAAACGGGCGGCATTGCTGCGCTGGTTTCTCTTTGGGCTTTCGTGGGTCTTCCGGGGCATCGTGCAATTTCGCCTGAGACTTTATCGCAAGCGGATTTTGCGGGAGCGCGCGTTGGGGTGTCTGGTGATTTCCATCGGCAACCTTACGGTGGGCGGCACGGGAAAGACGCCGGTGGTGGAGAAATTTGCGCGGGCGTTGCAATCGGGCGGGCGGCGCGTGGCCATCCTGAGCCGGGGATATAAGAGCAAGAAGCCGCCGCTGTTTAAGCGCATCATCAACCGGCTCGGGTCCGAACAGGAGTTCATCCCCCGGATCGTTTCCGACGGCAAAAAGCTGCTGCTGGGCTCGCGGCTGGCCGGGGACGAGCCGTACATGCTCGCCAAGAATCTCCAGGACGTGATCGTGCTGGTGGATCGCGATCGCGTGAAGAGCGGCGTGTATGCCATCGAAAAAATGGGCTGCGACACGCTTCTCCTCGACGATGGTTTGCAATACCTGCGGCTCAAACACCGGCTCGACGTGGTGCTGGTGGATCGCCAGGCCCCGTTCGGCAACGAGTTCCTCCTCCCGCGCGGCACCTTGCGCGAACCGCCGCCGAACCTCCGGCGCGCCTCGTTTATCTTCATCACCAAATGTGTGCCGGGCGCGGACAACAGCGATCTCGTTGCGCGCATCCGCCAATACAACCGGACGGCGGAGATCGTGGAATGCATGCACAGCCCGCAGTATTTGCAGCACGTTTTTAGCGGGGAGAAGCTCCCGCTTTCGTATTTGCAAGGGCGCCACATCGGCGCGCTTTCGGCCATCGCGCGGCCCGAGAGCTTTGAGGATGGTTTGCGCAAGCTCGGGGCGAACATCGAGCTGTCGCGGCACTTCGCCGATCACCATCGGTTCTCGGAGAAAGAGATCGCGGGGTTCATCCGGAGGTGCGCGAACCGGGATTTGGACGCGATTTTGACCACGGAAAAAGATTGTGTCCGCTTCCCGAAGCTCAAGGAAATGGAGTTGCCGATTTATTATTTGCGGGTGGAAATCGAGATTCTCACCGGCCACGAAAGCTGGCAGCAATGTGTGGACCGCATCTGCAAACCGCAGCCGGTGATGGCTCCAGAGCGGTTTTTTTGACGGATTATTTTCACACAGAGACACGGAGGCACAGAGATATGAGAAATCCTTTTTTTATCTCCTCCTCTGTGTCTCTGTGTCTCTGTGTCTCTGTGTGAGACTTTTTACCCCGCTTTGGGATCGAATGCGCGGCGCAGGGAGTCGCCCAGCAGATTCAGCGAGAGCACGAGCAGGAACAGGGCGCTGCTGGCGGCGGCGAGCGGCCACCAGACGGCCGGTTCGCGGCTGAGTTCCATGCGGGCGGAATCGATCATGATGCCCCAGCTTGGCGTGCCCACCGGCGCACCCACGCCGAGATAACTCAGAATGGATTCCGCCAACACCAACCCGGAGAAGCCGAGGATGGCGTTGATGATGACCAGGTGCATGACATTGGGCAGGATATGGAAAACAACGATGCGCCAGTGGCTTTGGCCCAGGGCGCGCGCGGCTTCGACATACGGCTTGGCGGTTTGCCGGAAGGTCTCCCCGCGCACGAGGCGGCAGAGGCCGATCCAGGCGGTGAGGCTCAGCGCCACGGCCATCCGGTCGAGCCCTTTGCCAAGGGTCATCATCACCGCGACCAGCAGGAGGATGCCGGGAATCGAGGCGACCGTGCTGTACAGGTATTGCACGACATCATCCACCCAGCGCCGGTAATAGCCGCCCAGGATGCCCAACAACGCGCCGAACGGGATGTAGATGAGGCTCGTGAACCCGCCGATGATGAGCGCGGTCTTGCACCCTTTGAGGGTTTGGAGAAACACATCCTTGCCCAGCAGGTCGGTGCCCAGCAGGTGCCGACCATTGAGCGGCTTGGGATCGCGCTCGTTGAAGGTCGTGGTGGCGAGCGGGGCGCTGTAGCCCTCCTCGCGCGGCACATTGCGGAAGGCGTAATCGAGCGCGCTTTGGCGCGGGTTGATCTGGAAGCAATCCGAGAGCCCGATGAGCAGGAGCAGGGCGACCAGGGCGGCGCAGGCGAGCCCAACGCGGTCGCGCCGCAAGCGGTTCAAAGCGCGACGAGAGCGCTCGGTGAAAAGAAACGCCCGGAGCAGCGCCACCAGAGCCGCGCAACCGGCGAGGAGAAGGAGGTTGGAGAGCCAGATGGGCATAAAAAATCAGGAAGCCAGGAAGCCAGGAGAAGAGAATGGATGGATTGCGAAGTGCAACTTGGGAACGAGAAGGAAAAAGCCGGGAAAAGAAGAGGGAGAAAGAAAGAGTTCCAAGAATCGCATTTTCATTTCCTGATTTCCTGAGTTCCTGATCGTTTTCATTTCGTGAGTTCCTATTGGAGGCGGATGCGCGGATCGACGGCGGCGTAGCAGAGGTCGGTGATGAGCAGACCGAAAAGATACAAGAGTGAGCCGAGATAGACATCCGCCTGGATCACGCCGAAGTCCGAGGTTTGGATGGCGTTGGTCATGAGGTTGCCCAACCCGGGAATGCCAAAGAAGCTCTCCAATACGAGTGTTCCCATAATCAGAAACGGGAGGGCGGCCACAACCAGGGTGATGATCGAGATCATCCCGTTTTTGAGCATGTGGACCAGTAGCACCCGCGCGTGGGAGGCTCCCTTGGCCTGGGCGGTGCGGATGTATTCGGCCCGCACTTCCTCGAGAAAAATCGCCCGGTACATCCGCACATCAACCCCCAGGCCGCTTACGATCATGATGACGACCGGCAGCGCAATGAAACGGGCTGTGGAGAATCCCTCCAGGTTGAATCCAAACGCCGGGAACCAGTTCAAAAGATTTGCGGCAATCCACTGGCCGAAGATCACATAGACCGTGATGGGAATGCTCATGCCGGCCACGCAAAGCACCGCACCCCAGCGGTCGATGAGCGAGTCGCGCACAAACACCAGCAGCAGCGAAGCGCACAATGAAAGAAATAGCCCGACGACAAAAGCGGGGAGCGTGATGCAGAGCGAAGGGATTGCCCCGCGTTTGAGCATGCCGAGCACCGGTTCGTCGGTGGCAAAGGAGGTGCCGAGATCAAAGGTGGCAAACCGCTTCATGCTGCGGAAATAGAGCGAGTCGAAGAGGGATTTGCCGGGGGCGGTGTTGAAATAGGTGGGGATTTTTTGGCCTTCCGCGTCCAGGTAGCCGTGGTTGTTGAGCCAGTTGTCGATGGCCTGCACGGACGCCTTCGGCCCGAGGATGCGGTAGGCCATTTGCGTCGGGGTGTTGACCACGTTGAAGAGCGCGAACGTGATGAACATCACGCCGAGGAGAATCGGCACCATGTAGAGCAAGCGGCGGATGAGGTAGTTCAGCATGGGTTACACATTCTGTTTGCGCGCCCATTGGATGGCGTAGCCCAAGAGGAGCGCGAGCACCGCCCCGAGCGTCCATAGCGGCCAGGCGGGGGCGCGGTTCCATTCGCTAATTTTCTGCGCGCGCAGGGCGGTGTCGAGCCGCACGTATTTGAGCCCGCCGGTGAGCATCGGGTTGGACGAAACGCGCGCGAGCCACGGCTGGTTGAGCGTGAACGCCACCGGGTGGAAGCTGTAGATCACCGGGCATTGCTCCACGAGGATGCCGTTCATGCGGCGGATGATTTCCAGCCGTTCCGGGCCGTTGTCCATCGTTGCCATTTGCTCAAAAAGGCGGTCGAACTCCGGGTGGGAAAACCGCACGTAATTGCTCCCCTGGGGCGGGACGTTTTTGCTGTAAAACAGGAAGAAGAAATTCTCCGGGTCCGGGTAATCGGCATTCCAGCCGGAGCCGGTGTTCATTTGGAAATGCCCGTTGATCTGCTTGTCCTGAAAACGCGCCCAGGTGTTTTCCTCGATTTTGCAGCGCACCCCGAGTTGCTCGATTTGCGATTGGTCAAACTCGGCCCGCTGACGATCTTCCGCGCCGCTGGCGACGACGTCCATGGTCAGCACCAGCGGTTGGCCGGTATTCGGGTCGATCCCGTTCGGGTAACCGGCTTCGGCCAGCAACTTGCGGGCTTGGTCGAGGTTTTGCGTACGGTACGGATTTTTGAACCCGGGCTCGTAGCCGACCACCCCCGGGGGCAAGAGTTGCTCGGCCTTGAGTTGCACGCCGTTGCCGAACAGCTCGTTGGCGCGGTCCTCGTTATACGCGGTGGAGAGCGCCTGCCGGAGCCGCAGGTTTTTGCCCAGCAGCGGGTCGTCAGTGTTGAACTGCGAATAAAAAGTCCCCGGCTCCACGTCGCGATAGAGCGTGATCCCGCGCGCGCGCAGTTCGTTGGAAAGCGTCTGCCCCGCCGTGATGACCGAGCTGAAGACGTCCTTCCCCACGCCGGAGCGGTCGAGGTATCCCTGCCGGAAAAGCAGCCAAGCCGGGATGTTTTCGCGGATCACGGCGAATTGGATTTCGTCCAGGAAGGGCAGGGGCGCACCGGCGAGGGAGGTGAACCGCGCGTCGTCCGCTTTCGGCCAGCCTCCAGCGGGAAACCGCGTGGCGCTGTAACGCTCGTTGCGGACAAGCCGGATCAAGCGGCTGCGCGCCCATTCGGCGCAACGGTAGGGGCCGCACCCGACGGGGTGAAATTTGAACGGGTCGCGGCCGTTTTTGCCGTTGTAATACTCCACGGCTTCGCGCGGCACGGGCGCGGTGAACGGCATCGCCAGCCAGTATTGGATCTGCGGATACGCTTTGAGCAGATGAAGCTGGAAGGTGTAGGCATCCCGCACCGTGATCGCCCCGGTCGGTTTGCTGTAGTCGAATTTCCCCGCCTTGCGGGCTTCCACGTAAGCCGGGCCAAGTCCCGCAACAAATTCCTGCAACGTCGAGAGCACCGGGCATTCCACGGCCGGGTCGGCGATCCGCTGAAACGCATAAACAAAATCCGCCGCCGTCACTTCGCGTCCGTGTCCGCCGGGAAAGCACGGGTCGTCGTGGAAGAAAACGCCGCGTTTGAGCCGGATTTCATACGTCTCCGTGCCATCCGGATTTTTGATCCGTCGCGGCATCCCCTCGGCGAGGCACGGCTCCAATTCGTAGGGGTCGGTTTTGAACGGGCTGTATTGCAGCAGGCTCTCGTAGATTTGCGCGATCACCGCATGGCCCAGGGTGTCGTAGCTGAATTGCGGGTCGAGCGAGCGCGGATCGTCGGGGATGCGCAGATGGCTCACCACCCACGGCGTGCCGTCTGCGCGTTTTTCGCGGAGCGGGCGCGGGTGCGGGTTGTTGTTGCACCCGGCGAGGGCCAGGAGGACCGCCAGTGTGCAGCTTAAAATGAGGCTCGTTCGATTCCCGTTCATCCGTTTCGGTGAGGAACGGCAACTATCGGGGCAAGAACGGCGGGAATCAACCCCGATTCCGCAATACGTGAACTGGTCTGAGCGTGAATATTTCGCGCAAAGAACGCAAAGGGCGCAAAGGGGATTGCCGGGAGGAGCGCTTTCACATTTCACACGACGGCATGAAGGCGGAAAAGGAGAATTGCCCCCCGTTTCTCAGGCAACCCCCTGTCTCGTGAGACAAACATTAAATTTCTCTTTGCGTCCTTTGCGTGAACCCCCTGCGATTCTTGACAAATCGCTTCCTGACCCCGATGAAAAGCGGTGCCCCTTTTACAATGAGCTTTCCGATTTTCTCCCGGTGGATGCGCCCCGCGTCGGTTGCGGTGTTTGGCCTGGCCTGCATGGTATGGCTGAGCGGTTGCGCGACCACGCATTATTATAATGTGACCGATTTCCACACGGTGGTGATCGATGCCGGGCATGGCGGGCGCGATTCGGGCGCCTATACCAAAGGGCGGCACACACGGCTCCTGGAAAAGGATTTGACGCTGGATGTGGCCCGCCGACTGGAGGGTAAATTGAGCGACGCGGGGTTCCGCACGGTAATGACCCGGACCCGCGACTGCTATGTTCCGTTGGACGAGCGCGCGCGGATTTCCAATTCCCGCCACAAATCCGTTTTTGTATCGATCCATTTCAATGACACCCGCCGCCGCAGCGTGCACGGGGCGGAGGTTTACCACAACGGCGAGGGAACCTGGCAGCTTGCCGCGCGCATCGAGCGGGCGCTGGCGACGATGCCCGGGGGGGATAATCGCGGGGTGAAGACGGCTCGCTTCCGCGTGTTGCGCAAATCCAACGGTCCCGCGCTGCTGGTGGAATGCGGATTTCTGAGCAACGCGACGGAAGCCAATCATTGCGCCAGTGCGTCGTGGCGGGAGCAGACGGCGGATCGCATTGCGCAGGCGATCATCGCCCAGCGGCGCTAGTTTTGGCTGCGCCCTCTTATTAAACACCGGGCTTTAGCCCGGTGAGTATTCTCGCACGGTAGAGAGCCGTTTTAACGGCTTATCTTCGGTTTGCTTGGAAATTAAGCCGTTGAAACGGCTGGCGTCTTGGGTTGTAGCATGGCACCGGGCTGAAGCCCGGTGTTAATGAGAATGCTCCATTTGAGAATGCTCCATTTGTTGCAAATACCGCAAAGAAGGAAAATCACACGGCCGATTTTTCTGCGGCGTTCGGCCGCGGCCTGCGTTATAAGAGGCCAATGAACGCCTCACTCGAAATTCCTGGAATCGTGCGACTCGCCACCGGCCCGGGAGGGTTGCCGCGTTATGAGATCACCACGCCGCTGGCCGAAGCGCACATTTATCTGCACGGGGCGCATGTCGCCCATTTTGCACCCGCCGGTCAAGCGCCGGTGCTCTTCATGAGCGCGCAGAGTTGGTTCAAAGGCGGCAAAGCCATTCGCGGCGGCGTGCCGGTCCTTTTCCCGTGGTTCGGACCGCGCGAGGGCCATCCCGACGCTCCCGCCCACGGCTTTGCCCGGACGCGCTCGTGGACGGCGGAATCGATTCGCCAGCAACCGGACGGGACTGTTGTGGTTATCCTGCGCCTTGAACCCGATGTCGAAACCCGCGCGATTTGGGGCGAACCGCACGACTGGTGTTTGCGGTACCGGATCACCGTCGGGACGTCGCTTGGGCTGGAGTTGGAAATCGAAAACCGGGGGGAGCATCCGTTCCAATGCGAGGAAGCCCTGCATACCTATTTCAGCGTGAGCGATATTGGCGCGGTCACCGTGCGCGGCTTGGAGAACGCCGAATACTACGACAAAGCCGACGGGATGCGCCGCAAACGCCAAGGCAGCGAGCCGATCCGGTTTTCGCAGGAAACCGTTCGCATTTTCGTGAATACCGGGGCCGCATGCGCTATAGAGG
>CAIYQA010000108.1 GCA_903928175.1 uncultured Spartobacteria bacterium
AGCAGCGTCCGAATGTGGGGTATGTGATGGCTGACCAATGGCGAGCGCAGGCCACCGGATATGCGGGAGTTCCCAACGGCAAGACGCCCACTCTGGACCGGTTGGCCACCCAAGGCATGAACATGGTCAATGCCGTCTCAGGCTGCCCTGTCTGCACCCCTTATCGCGGCACCCTGTTCACCGGCCAACACCCGCTCACGACCGGCTTATTTATGAATGACGTTCCTCTCAATCCCAAAGGGACAACCCTTGGTGAGGCTTTTCGTTCGGCCGGATACGCCACAGCCTATATCGGCAAGTGGCACGTTAATGGCGGGGGCCGATCGGCCTATATTCCCCCGGAACGCCGTTTCGGGTTTGAGACCTTCAAGGTCTTGGAATGCACCCACGACTACAACAAATCCCAATATTATGACGGCAACGATCGTAAGCTGCGTACCTGGGAAGGCTACGATGCCATCGCGCAGACGCACGCGGCCATCGACTGCATCAAGAATCGCAAGCCCAACCAGCCCTTCTTGCTGATGTTGTCCTGGGGTGCGCCCCACGATCCTTACAACACCGCCCCCGAAAAATACCGCGCCCTGTATTCCGCTGAGAAAATCAAGCTGCGGCCCAATGTTCCGGCGGGGGCCAGCGCCAATGTAGCCCGAGCTATGCTCGCCAATTATTACGCCCACTGCTCGGCCTTGGACGACTGCATGGGCGAGTTGATCAAGGCCCTGGATCAGGAGGGACTCGCCGAGAACACCATCCTGGTCTTTACCGCCGATCACGGCGACATGCTGAAGTCGCAAAACCAGATCCATAAACAGCGCCCATGGGACGAGTCGATCCGGGTGCCGTTCTTGATCCGCTATCCCGCGAAATTGGGTCATTCTGCTAAAAACCTGAATGGCATGTTTGAGTCCGCCGACATCATGCCCACGCTGCTGGGGCTTAGCGGGATTCCTATTCCGACGAGTGTCGAAGGTAAAGACTTTAGCAAATACCTATTGGGCGACGGGACTGATCCTTCCGGAGGTGCGGCAGTGATTGCCAGCTACCAGCCGTTTGCCGATTGGCGTGACTCTGGGGGGACTGAGTATCGTGGATTGCGTACTCCACGTTATACCTACGCAAAGAAGCTCGATGGACCATGGCTGCTCTTTGACAACGAGAAGGATCCTTATCAGCTCAATAATCTGATCGGTAAACCTGATGCCAGCGAAGTTCAAAAGCAACTCGATGCCGATTTGACCCGTCGTCTCAAGGAGCGGGGCGACGAATTTCTCCCAGGAGGAGAATATCTGAAAAAATGGCACTACGCTCCCATTGGGTCGACGCACCCAGCCGATAAATCACCGAAATAAGAGAAACAACGTCGATCAGAATTACTCTGGAGAAATTGTGAAAGAATGTTGATGAAAAGGATATTAGCCTCACTAATGGCCGTAGCGCTGTGCGCGGGGCTCGCGACTGGTGTGTTGCATTGCGCGTTGGCAAAGGATGTCGACACTACTGCTGTGAATATGGCTCCCAGCGAGGGTTTTGAGCGGGCAGCCCGGCATACTGTCATGTTCACTCGATTACCCAACCATGTTCCGACCTCCTCGATGGTCGACGGGCCGATCCTGGGCAATGGCGATCTGGGCGTGGTGATCGGAGGCCCGGGTGCTGAGCAGATCTTCTACCTCGGCAAAAATGATTTCTGGAGCATCAACCAGGCGATGCTGATGCGGGTGGGGGCGGTGCGGGTGCGCATCCCGGCCTTGGCAGACGCCACCTACCGACAGGAACAGGACATGGCCCACGCTGAGGTGCGCGGCGCCTTCACCAAGGACTCGACCAAGATCCAGACCCGCTCCTGGGTATCGGCTACGGAAAATCTGCTGGTGACCGAACTGGCTAACGTTGGGAGCGATGCGGTGAAGGTGACTGTAGATCAGAACAGCGGGAGCACCCGGTCCAGGAAGGACAAGGACAAGAAAGGCAAGGAGGCAATGGAGCAAGACCACGCCAAGCCGCTTCCCATTAACGATATCCCCGGCTGGATGGGGGATCCCTCGCTGCTCATCGGCTGCAATACTGAGAAGGAACCGGGCCTCTTTTTCGATGGGATCATCGATGATATGCGCATTTATGAGCGGAAGCTCGGCGAGAAGGAAATCCAAGCCGCCATGGCCGGGCGGGCACCGCGCCGCGGCCTACTCTTGAGCTGGCCGGAAGGCAGCGGGGCCGAAACGCTGGTCGAGAGCGCGACGGCTGTCGCCGGTAAGGTCGGCCAAACCGTGCGTTTCGATGGTCGCAAGAGTTTTGTGCATTGTGGGCTGGTGCGCGGCTCGTCGGAGGCGGTGACCGTCAGCGCTTGGGTCAACGCTGCCAGCCTCGCGCCCAAGGGCAATTCCATAATTGCCAAACACATGGCCTATTCGCTTGAGCTTCAGGATGGGCATGTGTGCATGACCATTCTCAGCGCCGGTGAAAATGTGGCGCGAACCCACCCGAACTGGGCGCAGACCACCGAGCGGCTGGCCATCAACGAATGGCATCATCTCGCGGGGGTCTACGATGGGTACGGGATCGCCATCTATGTGGACGGGGTGAAGGCGAAAACGACTGAGAACTACACGCCAGAGCTGAAAGCCCGGATTAAGCCAAGCTCGGAGGAAACGGCATCGACAGTCGGCACTGTCAGCCCTTTACCCGATGAACCGGCTTCGGATCCCCGGATCAAGACAAGCTCCGTGGATATCGCCTCTGCAATCTGTGTTTCTACGCGAGTTGCTGACCGGATGGATAAAGGAAAGGGGCGCAGCGTGACTTTTGCCACCCGGGTGCTGGCCGAGACAGTTGGCGGGGGCGACAAGAACTCACTAGCCTTCGATCTCAAGCCGGGGAAGACGGCCCGGATTGTCACGGTGGTATTGAGCGATCTGGATAATCCCGATCACCCGGCTGCAGCGCAAGCGCGGCTACCCGGCTTGGACGGACCGGGGATCGAGCGTCTCAACTCGGAACATCGGGCTTGGTGGGCGCGGTACTGGTCGAAATCCTTCATCGAAATTCCCGATCAGCGGATCGAGCAATTCTGGTACGGATCGCTCTACATCCTAGGTTCTTGCAGCCGCGAGGGCAAAGTGGCGCCGGG
>CAIYQA010000109.1 GCA_903928175.1 uncultured Spartobacteria bacterium
ATCTTGCGTCCGTCAAACCTGAAACTGCTTCGAACGGGAATCTCAAATAATGAATAAGAGATTTCTCCTTTTCGTGTTCTTCGCGTTCTCAGCAGGGCTCAACCCGCAATTGTCGGCCCAATCGGCCACCGACCAGACGGCTGCCCAGCGGATGTCCCGCTACAACGTGGTCTGGAACAGCCCCTCAAAGGACTGCACTGGGGTGATGCCCATCGGGAATGGCGATCTCGCCGCCGGGGTCTATGCCATCGAGGACGACGATCTCTATCTGCTTTTGGGCAAAAACGATGCCCTCTCCTTTTCCGGCGGCAACTACAAGACCGGTCGACTGCGCGTCTCGCTCAAACCCAATCCTTTCGCGGCGGGTAAGCCCTTCCGCCAGACCCTGGATCTGCCCACCGCCTCGATCAGCATCGAGGCCGACGGCGTGAAACTCCGGATCTGGGCGGATGCCAACCATCCGATCTATCATGTCGAGATCGACTCGTCGCATGACCTGGATGTGAGCGCCCGGCCCGAATTCTGGAAGCGTTTCACCGGCTGGGGCGGTCTAGACGACGGTCCACCGGATGTGCAACTGCCGCGGGAAGACGACCTGCTGTGGTACTACACCGTCGGCAACCGCAGCTTCTATTCCTTCCCGATGAAGGACGAAAAGCTTGTCCCGTCCGAACAGGTTGTGCCCGATCTGTACCGCTTCAACACGTTCGGCAATTTGGTGGAATGCCCGGGGCTGAAAGCTGACCAAATGGCGCTTGCTGGTCGGGGACGCCGTTTCGACCTGCGGATTCATACCTATCAGCAACAGACGCCGGACATCAAGGTCTGGGTCAAAGCGATTGAGGAATTGGCGGCCAAGCCGGTCGATCTGGCGAAGGATTGGAAGGGGCATTGCCAGTGGTGGAATAACTTCTGGGATCGGGGCTGGATTATAACCTCGGATCGGACCGTGCCGGCGGAACAGCGTGAACAATTTAACGGCGAAACCAATGCCAAGGCGGTTCGGGAAGAAAAGGACGGGGCCGCACTCGTGGCGCAGAGCTACAACTTCTTCCGCTTCGCGATGGGGGCGCAAAGCCGCGGCCGCTTTCAGGTTCGGTTCAATGGGGGGACGTTTTCCCAGCAATACCACTTTGAAACCCGCACGCAGGCCGCTGCAGACGGCATCATCAAGTATCATCCCGGCTTCGCCCGGGTCTCCGAGCACTTGTGGCTGACGGATCCGGATTACCGGGCCTGGGGCGGTCGATTCACAGCTCAGAACCAGCGGCTTATGTACTGGCCGCTCCTGATGAGCGGGGATTTCGACCTGATGAAGCCGTTCTTCGACCACTATTGGAACGTACTGGAGATTCGCAAGATTGTGACTAAAAAACACTTTGGACATGATGGGATCTTTTACCGGGATAACACCGATCCGGTGACCGGTTGCGCTGGCTTGCCGCCGAAAACCAAGCCTGGTGCGAAATACGAAGGCGACTACCACGATTATTACTTTACCTGCGGTTTGGAGGCCGTGGCGATGATGGCCGATTATGTCTTTTACACCGGCGACACCAAGTTCCGGGATGAACGGCTGGTGCCTTTTGCGCGGGAGATCTTTAAGTTTTATGATCAGCACTACCTGCGCGATGACCGCGGCAAGCTGCGTATCGACCCTGGCCAGGCACTCGAGACGTGGTGGATCACGGTCAACTCGGCACCCGACGTGGCGGGATTGCGCTTCGGCCTCGATCAAATTCTGGCGCTGAAGGCGGGTACGGCGGAGGATCAGGCGAACTGGAAACGGCTCCGGGGGGAAATGCCAGAGGTGCCGATGCAAACCTTCGTGGGTCGTCAGGCCATTGCCCCGGCCCAGGAATGGGAGCGGCAGGGCAACGGCGAAAATGCTGAGATTTATCCGATGTTCCCATTCCGTTGTTACGGACTCGCCTTAGGCACCAAAGATATTGCCGAATGGACCATGGAGAACCGTACCGCCAAGGATACCTTTGGGGGCAAGTGCTGGACCCAGGATCAGATCGGCTGGGTACTGGCGGGGAATGTCAGGGAAGCCGCCGAAGGGTTGGTTCGCCGATTCCGGGTCTCGTCCAATGCCCTCCGCTTTCCTATTTACGGCAGCGAAATCACCGATGGCATTCCCGACTGGGATCACTTTGGCTCGGGATCGATCGCGTTGCAGCGGATGCTGGTGCAGGAGGGAAATGGCAAAATCTATCTGCTGCCTGCCTGGCCTGCTGAATGGGATGTCGACTTCAAACTGCACCTTTCCGGCGGGGCAGTGCTGACCGGCATCGTCAAGGACGGGACGCTAACGA
>CAIYQA010000110.1 GCA_903928175.1 uncultured Spartobacteria bacterium
CGGATATCTCGCCTGCCAGACGGGCGTGGCTATCGGTGAAGATATCGGCGATGTGGAAGTTCATTGTGAGCGTGTCCAATCAGACGATTCCTGATGAGCGTGTAGGGAGTGTTGCATACTTGGCCGAGAGGTATTGTGCGGAATGGTCAATATCTGGAAATACTGTGCAATCTTTAATGTCGAGAGCATCGAGTTCGTCGAGAAGGTCGTCTTTTCTCCCGAGATCGATGGGGATTGTCTCTACAACAATATCCTTGGTTCCACATCGTGGTATGGATGCGCCGAGTCCAAAAAGCAAAAACGCGCCCACTTGTGATGCTATTCTGGTGTTGTTGAGCTTGGTTCGCACACAGACGACGCTGGTCATGTCCTGGGGTTTCATCAAAGGCTCGTAATACGGCTTTTCTTCTTTTATAAAATGCAAAAGCCTCCCAGTGAGATCCTTGAAGTCTGCTTTCGCAGTCTCGTTCCTCCTATCGTAAAGATACTTAATAACATCGGGATCCTGAAAGGAAATCCACTGGTGAATCTCCTCTCGATCAAGATGATTCAGTTTTGCGAGATTCGCAATACAGCTAATCGTATCGCTATCGAAAAACTTGATTCTCTCCTTTCGGATTTTAAAGGCAAACACCTCTCCCCTTTTTGGGGTGGGTGAACCAGCTTTTTGTGCTTTGGCGGGTGGCGTGCAAGCAAAATACAACGCAATCAGCGGATTGGATGTGATATCCAGGAGTCGCGTTGGCAGAGAATAATGTTGCATCCGAACAAGCATTTCCAGCGCGGAAGAGTCGCCGTCAAAATCGGCAGGGCACAAGACCTGTATTTCACGGAAAAGATGACCTTCGTGTTCCGCGTGCCTCTTGTCCCAGAACAAACGGGGTTGCAATTCATATCCGTCTCCGTAGTGCCCACGATAGAACCATTCGTGCTCGTCATCGTCTTTGTGACATGAAATTTTGCCGAAGAACTGCTGGATGCTGACAATCTCGTCGCTCATAAAATTCCCGCTGTTTTACACCCGGAACACCTTCATCACCTCATCGCCTAGATGGTTGATCACCTTCACGGCGATTCTCCCGGATTTGGGTTTTTCGAAGGGGCGGGAGGTGTCGCTGTTGAGGGTTTCCCAGGCTTCCTGGTTGATTTCGGCTTTGAGCGTGGTTTTCAGGGCGTTGTAGGGGTCGTTCGCGCCAAGGAAGTAGGCGTGGCGGACGAAGAAGCTCTCTTCGTTGTAGTCGGTGTCAATGAACCAGCAGGCGATGCCTTCGGCTCCGTCGCTGCGGACCTCGCCGGTGTTGGGGTGGAAGACATCCACGCCGTTGACCTTCACGCGCAGCTTGCCATCTGGCTCCGGCAGGAGGGTGATGTCCGGCTCGCCGAAGATGACGAAGAGGTTGCCTTTGCCCGTGTTTTTGAGGTCGTCGGACATGTGAAGGTCTGCGTTCATGCGGGCTTTGAGGACCGGGAGGCCGCCCAGTTTGTTGAACTCCGTGGTGTGGGCCTCGTAGTTGAAGGCGCAGGCGATGAGCACGTCGAACCCGGCGTCGCCCGCCTCGCGGGCCGCGGTCACCAGGTCGAGCCGCTGCACGGTGCCAAACTCAGGGCCGATAAAGATGGCGGCGCGTTTTTCTACCTCGCCCTCCAGGTAGCGGCCCTCGGCGCAAACGAGATCGCCGGGCCACGGGGTGAGCGCGGTGAAGGCAATCTTGTCCTCCTTGTGTGCCTGCTGGACTCCGGCGATTTTGAGGTTCTCCAAAATCATCTGGGGGAAGCTCTGGCCTTCCCCATATTCGGGGCTGGTCTCCTTCACCGGGTCGATGAGGTCGTCGTTCTCGTCCACGCCCAGCACGCGGTGGGGCGAGAGGCTCTCCACGGTGAAGGGGCCAGCCACGCGGACGGCCTTCTTGTTTTCGTAGGGCTTGTCGAAGAGGTATTCAAACTCGGCCTTGGCGGCGATGGACTTGTCGATTTCCGTTTGCCGGGCGATGAGGGCCTGCCACCAGTCGGCGTGCGCCTTCTTGGCTATGTCGGGCCACTTGGCGTCGGTCTCACGAGGGATTTCCCATTCCTGCCAAGTTTTTTTGAGGGCGGCATTGAGGCACTCCCGCAGCGGTTCCAGCTTGTCCTGCCATTCCGTCCAGATCACGTCGATCTCAGCGTTGTTGGCGATGGATTTGAGCGTGATGTGCGGCACTCGCTCATAAACGAAGCCGTGGCGGATGTTCCCGCGCACCGGCTGGGAGGAGGGGGCGGTGCGGGTGACTTCGGCCTCTTTCAATTGGCCTTCGCGGGAATCGGCCAGCAGAAAATACGGGTAGCGGGCTCCCATGATGCGGGCGCGGGCCAACGCCAGTGCCACGCGAGAGGTGTCAATGGTGATCCAGCGGCGGCCCCATTGCTCGGCCACGGTGGCGGTGGTGCCGGAACCGCAGGTCGGGTCGAGCACGAGGTCGCCGGGGTCGGTGGCCATGAGGA